>CAXSHC010000012.1:0-15702 GCA_964236745.1 uncultured Acetobacteraceae bacterium | reverse complement strand
GATCCGGCTCCGACCACGCTGCGATCTTGTTGTATTTCTCGGACATATGGCTTTTCCTGTTCAGGCGCGCCCAGAACGCGCTGGACCGACGGTCTTGCACCGTGGTCGGAACAAGCAGGAGGAACCATGCTTCTCGTTGATCGACCCATGTCGATGACAGCGCGCCACCGCCGCAGCGACGCCGCCCACCGCGGTAGCGATGCCGCCCGATGCGCAGGAACCGGTCCGGACCGGCGCTCCCGCCTGCGCCTTGCGCTGCTCGCCTCGGCGGCGGCACTGGCGGTGCTGGCACCGCAGCAGCGTGCCGCAGCCCAAACCTTCTCGCCGATCAAGCCGCCAGCGATCCCGCTGATTACGCGGGCGCCCTACGTGAACACGTGGCTGCAGGGCAGCACGGGGATCGCGCCAGGCACCTGGCCGGAATACTGGAACGGCCGGGTCAAGGCGATCACCGGCATCGCTATGATCGACAACCAGCCGTACCTGTTCCTGGGTGCGCCCGCCGTGCCGAAGATCGCGAACAGCATGACGGAGGTTTCGGTTCAGACCACGGCGACGCAGTCGATCTTCACCTTCAACGCGAGCGGGGTGAACCTCCGGGTGGACTTCCTGTCGCCGGTAGAGGCCAAGGACCTTCGGCGCCTCAGCATGCCCTTGTCGGACATCATCACCACGGCGCAAAGCAGCGACGGCAGCACGCACACCGTGTCCGTCTACTTCGACATCAGCGGCGAATGGGCGCACGGCGACAGCGCGCAGCTGATCAAGTGGGCGCCCGAAACCATCGCCCGCAACTCCGACGGCAGCAACAAGGCGGGCAACTTGTCCACCTGGACTGTCACGCCGAACTCGCCCACCGTGTTTAACCAGGTGAACGACTACCCGTCCTGGGGCACGGTGCTGTGGTCCACTGCGGCCGGTCCCAACCTGTCCATCCAGTCAGGCGCCGACGCCGCGGTGCGCACGCAGTTCGTGGGCTTCGGCCACCTCACCGGCGGCAACGACCTGAACCAGCCGCGCGCGATCGAGGACCAGTACCCGGTGTTCGCGTTCGCGAAGTCGCTAGGCACGGTCGGCAACACCGCGACCAAGCCGTTCACGCTGCTGCTCGGCCACGTGCGCGACCCGGCGATCAACTACCTCGGCAACAGCCTGCCCTCGCTGTGGCGGCAGTACTGGCCGTCCTACGAGGACATGCTCGCCTTCGCCTACAACGACTCCACCGCGGCGGTCACGCGCGCCAACAAGATGGACGCCGGCATCACGGCTGCGGCAATGGCGGTCGGAGGCCAGCCCTATGTCGGCATCGCCGACGCGACCCTGCGCCAGGCCTTCGCCGCCACCGAGCTGACCGGGACCACCGACAACCCATACATGTTCCTCGAGGAGATCAGCAGCAGCGACAACGTGTCCACTGTGGACGTGCTTTACCCGTCCATGCCCGCCTTCCTCTACACCAACCCCGAACTGGTGAAGGACCTGCTGGCGCCGGTGGTGGCCTACTCGGAATCCGGCTACTGGCCAGCGCAGTACGCGCCGCACGACGTCGGTTCGACCTATCCCAACGCGACTGGGCACAACGACGGCGGCGGCGAGAACATGCCGGTGGAGGAAACCGCCAACATGCTGATCATGGCGGACGCGTACATGCAGCACACCTCGGCGGCCAACGCCGCGGTGTATGCCTCGACGCATTATCCCATCCTTCGCCAATGGGCGACATACCTGACCACGGTGCCGGCCGGCGTGCGTTATCCGAATGCGCTCGACCCGCAGTTCCAGAACCAGACCGACGACTTCACAGGCCCGATCGCGCACAGCGTGAACCTGTCCTTGAAGGGCATCCTCGCCGTCGGCGCGATGGGACAGATCGCCACGTATGCCGGCAATAAGAAGGACGCCAGGCTGTTCAGGAACCAGGCGGAAGCGATGATCAGCACCTGGGTGCAGCTCGCCCAGAACAGCACCTCGACCCACCTGCTGCTGCAATACCGTGAGCCGGCCAACGCATACAGCCCGGACACCACGAGCGAGCCGGACACCTACTGGAGTCTCAAGTACAACTCCTATCCGGACAAGCTATTGGGCTTGCGCCTGATCCCGCAGAGCGTGCTGACGGAGGAAGCCAACTTCTACAAGACGCAGGAGCATCCGACCGGGATCCAGCTCGATCCGCGCACGCTCGACAACCCGCCGCACACCTTCACCAAGGCGGACTGGGAGCTTTGGACCGCGGCCGGCTCCAACGATCCGACGCTGGTCCAGGACATCATCAACGAGGTGTACACCTACGCCGACACCACGCAGTCCGGAGCTCCCTTCCCGGACTACTACGACCCCAACAGCTCGTTCGTTGCCGGGTTCAGGGCGAGGCCGGTGATGGGCGGCGCGTTCGCACCGCTCACGCTGACGCTCAAGGTGACGAACTAGCGCAGGCAGCGGGCGGCGGCGATGTGGCCGCCGCCCGCAACCGTTCCGGAGTCGGCGCAAAGATGCCGTCGCATCCTGTAATACAGCCTCGACGACGTTGCTTGGCGAATGCTTCGTTCGTACAGGCGTGATTTCTTTACCTGAGTGTGAATGTCGTTTGTGAGCGGCGATGGTTTCCACCTATGTTGCGTGCGTTACCAGCTGAAACACCAGCAACGCGCTGCATCGTCTCAATTTCTGCAACAAGTTCGACGCGGCGCGACACCTGGAAGCCAGGAATGGAAACCTCATGTCGAACAGTTCCAGATCGGCGATCGCCGTTGTCGCGTCCTGCCTTGCCGTCGGCGGCATGACACAGCGGGCGTCCGCAGCACCCAGCCTGACCACCCTGGTGTCGTTCAACGGCGCGAACGGCGCCACGCCGGCATCGACCCTGTCGATCGACAACACGGACGGCACGCTCTACGGCACCACGCCGTTCGGCGGCCCGGGCGCTGGCAGCGCTTCGGCCGGCGACGGCACCGTGTTCGCGTTGCAGAAGCAGAACTACCGCGCGCTGATCACGCTGTTCGCGTTTTCCGGGCCGGACGGCAGCAACCCGTCATCGGCGCTGGTGCTCGATCCGCCGAACCGGCTGTTCGGCACCACCTCCTCCGGCGGCGCCAGCGGCGACGGCAGCGTGTTCGAGCTGTCGCACAGCAACGGCGGCACGTTCACGCGCCTGGCCAGCTTCAGCCTCGCGACGGGCGCGGACCCGACCGCGCTGGTCGCCCTGCCCGCCATCGGCACCGGCGCCGCATACACGCTGTATGGCACCACCATCGGCGGCGGGACCACGGGCAACGGCACCGTGTTCAAGCTGTCGAGCCCGAGCCTGACCACGCTGGCCGCCACCACCTCGTTCCCCGGCAGCTTCGCCGAGCACGCGGGGGCATCGCTGGTCGCGGGCCCGAACGGCGTGCTTTACGGCACCAACTCCGCGGGCGGGCAGTACGGGCAGGGCATCGTGTTCTCGTTGTCCGGGCCGAACTACGCGACGCTGACCGTGCTCGCCACCTTCAACGGCAGCAACGGGGCGTTCCCGCAGGGCGGGCTGGCGGTGGACAAGGCCGGCAACGTGTATGGCACCACCAGCACCGGGGGTCCGAACGGCGACGGAAGCGTGTTCGAGCTGAGCGGCCCCAGGCATGGCCAGCTGACCACCCTGGTCTCGTTCGGCAGCAACGATCCGCACGGCGCCGAGCCGCAGGGCTCGCTGCTGATCGACGCGGCCGGCAGGATCTTCGGCACGAACTCGACCGCGGGTGGGGCCGGCTCCGGCACCGTGTTCGAGATTTCCGCGAACCACATGGCCATCACCCTGCTGCACAGCTTCAAAGGCGGTGCGGACGGTGCGGAGCCGATCGCGGGTCTGGTGAACGACGATTCAGGCGTGCTTTACGGCACCACCGCGGGCGGCGGCGCGTTTGGCAGGGGCACCGTGTTCAGGATCGACGGCGCCGGGTTCAGCAGCAGAACAAACTGATCGAGAACATCCGAGGCGGGCCAAGATCGGTTCGCCTCGAATCCCCAATCAGGAGCGCCTGTCGCTAGAGCTGGGTATCCTGGTTCGAGCCGGCGGGCGCCTGCGCACCGGGCGGCAGCGTGCCAGGCTTGGTCGAGTGCTCGACGTCGTAGGCGGTAGCCTTCTGCTCGTAGGAGCCCCTGCTGCCCGGATGCTCCTGCTCGTAGAGCGCCGCCTTCTGCCGCGCTTCCTTGCGGTACTTGTGGCGGACATACATGCCCGTGGCACAGCCTCCCATGGCGCCCAGCACGCCGTGATGCGCGACATGGCCGCCCACCGCGCCGACCGCGCCGTATTTGAGGCAACCGCCCGGTTCCGCCCGGGCCGGTGCCATCGTGCCGACCAGCAGCGCTGCCACGATCGTCATCGAAATCTTGTTGTAGGTCATGATGCCTTCCATACCTTTGCCGCGCGCGGCCGGTAGGCATAGCACGCGGGGCGTGGGCGGAGTTCCGGCGTCGCTGCGGAACGGTGCCGGCCTGTGGCCGACGGGGCGGAGAACGGATCGTTGGGCATGGCGGATCGCAGCGGTGTCGGGACATGTCGGTAGAACGGCTCCACCTGCCGGACCATTGGCCCCGAGCCGCGGACCCGGTCGGCGCGGACCTGCTATTGCGGGCGATGCGAGCGCCCACGGCAGACGGCCCTGCCTTCCCGCAAACGGCGAGCGTCGACGCGCTGCTGGCCTGCCTGGGCGGCAACAGCGTGTTCCTGTCCGACCTGGCGCGGCGCGAGCGCGGGTTCCTCCATCAGCTGCTGCAGGACGGGCCGGAGCGCGCGGCGGCGGCGGCGCTGCGCCGGCTGCGCGCCCTGCGGCCGGACGCGGCACGCACCGCGATCGCGTCGGGACTCAGGCAGGCCAGGCGCCAGGTGGCGCTGGCGGTGGCGATCGCCGACCTCGGCGGGATGTGGGACCTCGAGCGGGTGACCGGGACCTTGTCGCTGCTGGCGGAAGCCTCGCTGCGGGTGGCGACGGCGCACCTGCTGCACGGCGCGCAACGCGCCGGGCTGCTGTCCCTGCCGCACCCGGACCGGCCGGAACGGGAGTCGGGGTTCGTGGTGCTGGCGATGGGCAAACTTGGAGCCGGTGAGCTGAACTATTCCAGCGACGTCGACCTCGTGCTGCTCTACGACCCGGCGGTGCACCCGTCGGTGGCGGAGCCCGGTCGGCTGTTCGTGCGCCTGGCGGCCGGGCTGGTGGGACTGATGGAGACCGTCGACGCCGACGGCTACGTGTTCCGCGTCGACCTGCGCCTGCGTCCCGATCCCGGCGCCACGCCGCCCGCCGTCTCGTTGCCGGCAGCGATCGCGTACTACGAAAGCTACGGCGAAACGTGGGAACGCGCTGCGATGATCAAGGCGCGCCCGGTGGCGGGCGACATCGATTGCGGCAGGCGGTTCCTCCAGGCGATCCAGCCGTTCGTATGGCGACGGCACCTCGACTTCGCCGCCATCGAGGACATCCACGCCATGAAGCGCCGGATCGACCGCCGCGCGCCGTCGCCGTTGCGGCGGTTCGGGGCATCACCGGGCCCGGGCGTGCCGGCCGCGGGCGCCCTCGGCTCCGGCTCGGGCGACGCGGTGGAGGCGCTGCTGGGCCACGACCTCAAGCTCGGCCATGGCGGGATACGGGAGATCGAGTTCATCGCCCAGACGCTGCAGCTGGTGTGGGCCGGGCGCGAACCGGCGCTGCGCGATCCGGGCACCACCCGCGCGCTGGACCGGCTCGCCGCCGGCGGCTACCTCAACCGGGCCACCGCGCGCTCGCTGGCCACCACCTACCGCCGGCTGCGCTCGCTGGAACACCGGCTGCAGATGCAGGCGGACCGGCAAACCCACAGCCTGCCCGCGACGCGCGCGGGATTCGAAGCGTTCGCGTGCTTCGCAGGCGCCGCCGACGGAGCGGCACTGGCTGACGCGCTGCTGCCGGAACTGCGTCGAACCAGGCGCCGCTTCGACCACATGGTGCGCAGGCAGGACGAGCCCGCCGGCATCGGAAAGGGGGCGCCGGTTCCGGGACCCGCCGGCGCGGAACAACCGCATGACGGGGCGCTGCCGGACCCGTTCGGTTCGGCATCCATCGGCCAGGCGGGGAGCAACCAGGCGCGCGACATCCTGCGCGGCTGGGATGACGACCGCCACCGGGCGCTGCGCCAGCCCCGGGCGCGCAGCCTGCTGCAGGGCCTGATGCCGGTGCTGCTGCAGGCACTGGGACGGCAGCGCGACCCGCTGGCGGCGCTGATCCGGTTCGACACCCTGTTGTCGCGTCAGGCAGGCCTGGTGCAGCTGTTGTCGCTGTTCGACCGCTACCCGCTCCTGCTGGACCGGGTGGCAGCGGTGCTCGGGGCGTCGCCGGCGCTGGCGGACCACCTCGCGGCGGTGCCGGGAGCGCTGGACGGCCTGCTCGTGCCGGAAGGCGGCCAGGAAGCGGACCGGTTCCTCCGCGGCCTGCTCGACCGGCAGATGCGCGCGGCGGGCGGGGTGGAGGAAGCGATCAGGATGGCGCGCAGCCTAGTGCGCGGCGAGGAGTTCCGCTTGTCGGTGGCACAGATGGAACGGCGCCTCGACGCCGACGAGGCCGGGATCGCGCGCACGGCACTCGCGGAACGCGTCATCGCCCGGATGCTGGACCAGGTGTCGGCAGAGCACCGTCGCCGCCACGGCGTGGTTCCCGGCGGCGGCATGAGCGTGGTGGCGCTGGGGAAGGCGGGGTCGCGGGAGATGATGGGCGGCTCGGACCTCGACCTCATGCTGGTGTACGACCATCCGGAGGACGTGGGAGCCAGCGACAGGGGCCGCACCGGCAACGGGCGGCCGCTGCCGCCGAGCCAGTACTACGCCCGGCTGGCGCACGGGCTGATCGCCGCCTTGTCGGCGCCCGGGGCGGAAGGGCCGCTATACGCGCTCGACATGCGGCTGCGCCCGTCGGGCAGCCAGGGCCCGGTGGCGGTGTCGCTGCCGGCGTTCCGCCGCTACCACGCCGAGCAGGCCTGGACCTGGGAACGCATGGCGCTGTCGCGGGCCCGCGTGGTGGCGGGGCCGGGGCCGCTGCGCCGTCGCGTCGGGATCGCGATCGCGGACGCGCTGTCGGTAGGGCCGGTCACGGACAACGCCGGGGCGGAAGTGCTGCGGGCGCTGCTGTGCCGGGACGCGGTGGCGATGCGGACGCGGCTGGCGCGCGACCTGCCGCCGCGCGGCCCGTGGGACGTGAAGCTGCGGGCAGGCGGCCTGATGGAGGTGGAGTTCATCGCCCAGGTGCTGCAGCTGGCGAGCCCGGACCCGGCCGTGCGCCATCCGACCACGCGGGAAGCGTTCCGACGCCTTCGCCGCGCGGGGCTGCTGGAACGCGCGGACGCCACCATGCTGATCAACGCGGACCGGTTCTGGCGGGAGCTGCAGGGGATGCTGCGCATCCTGCTCGGCGTGGCAGTTCCGCACGGGCCGCAGGCGCGCCTGCCGTTGCCTGTGGTCGAGGCGCTGCTGCACGGGCTCGGGCTGGATGCGGCCGACCCGGAAGCAGGGCTGGACGCGCTCGAACGACGCTGCGACGAGGTGGCGTCGTCGGTGCGCGCGGCATTCAACAGGCTGGTGGGGCCGGTCGCGGACATGCGGCCCGAGCCCGGACCGGGAAGGAGGTTGTCGTGACCACCATCGAGCCCAGATTGCGCACCCCGGAAGCGCACGTCCCGGAAGCGGGCGACCTGGCACCGGCATTCGACCTTCCCGCCAGCTTCAACCGCCGGGTCGGCTCATGCGGGCTGCGCGGGACGCGGTTCGTGCTGTATCTCTACCCGAAAGCCGATACCGCCGGCTGTACCAGGCAGGCGTGCGACTTCCAGCAGGCGCTGCCCGCGTTCGGCCGGTCGGGGCTGGCGGTGGTGGGCCTGTCGCGGGACCCGATCAAGGCGATCGAGGCGTTCGCGACCCGGTTCGGGCTGGCGTTCCCGCTCGCCTCCGACGCCGACGGCGCGGTGGTGGCCGCCTATGGCAGCTGGGTTGGCAAGTCGATGTATGGCCGCCAGTACATGGGCATCGACCGGTCCACCTTCCTGGTCGGCGCGGACGGCCGGATCGTGCGGGCCTGGCGCAAGGTGAAGGTAGCGGGACACGTGGCGGAGGTGCTGCGGACAGCGACGGCGGCATCGGGTAACAACACGCCGTGATGTGGCGCCCCCCGCACCGGGCAGGCGTTCAGGCTGCTGCGCCGCCTATGGGCGCGGGACCAGCCGAGGAGCGTTCCATGCGCGTCATCACGTCAATCCGGACGATCTGCTGCCTGCCCTTGATGGTCGCGACCCTCGCCGTCCCGGCCGCAGCCGCCGTCCAGCTGGACAGCGGCACCGGGATACAGGCGAGCAAGGAGGTGTCGACGCCGCCGCCGGCCAGGGGCCAGTCCGCCGCCGCCGTGCGCAGGAGCCGGAAGTCGGAAGCGCAGGCGCTGCGGGCCGGCGTCGGCGCGCCCGCCAGCAACCGCGACCCCAAGACCACGCCGCGCTAAGCGCCGCTGCTGCCGTCTAAGGCGCAGCAGGCGGGGATGGTGCGGCCTGGATCCGGAAGGCGGGCGGGATCGCGAACACGTCGGCCGGCTGCGGCGTTTCCTCGACACGGGTCGCATGCACCAGCACGTGTCCGGCCTGCGTCGCGCGCAGCAATACGCCGTCAGTCGTGAAACAGACCACGCTGTCGTGGCCGGCGACATCACGCGTGGCCCAGTCGGTGCAGGGAACGCCGGCGACCGATCCGGTTCCGAGCCGCCGGTAGTCGCCGGTGGCGGGCGGGCCGTGCAGCGCGATCGGACCGCCCGGCGCCGGCAGGATCGTGGCTAGGTGCCGGTCCGGCTGCACCACGATCATCCGGCCGTTGCCGTAGTCGGTGACCATGTAGGTTCCGTTGCCCGGCGGGTCGATCCGTTGTTGTTCACCGGCCACGGAGAAGCGCATGCGCTGGACCAGGGGGACCGAGGCGCCGGAGGCGGCGGGCGCCGACATGGCATAGGACACGTCGACGTCGTGCTGCGGCACCACCAGCGGACGAACCATGGCCGGATCGGCACCTTGCGCCGACGCCGCGGCGGGCGCCGCCAGCAACAGCAGCGCGCGGAGGACGTGGCGCCGGAACCGGATCACTGCCCGTTCGGCGCCCCGGGCGGAAACGCGGGCGAGCCGCCCGGCTGCGGACCCTCCGGAACCGGCCCGCCGCCCAAACTGCCGCCTGGGCCGCCGCCCGGAGCACCACCTGGAGCGCCGCCCGGGCCCATCGCCTCGGGATGGGCGCTGCGCTGGAACCCCGGCGGCGGCAGAAACACCGAAGCGGCCAGCGGCGCGTACTGCACCGTCTGCGCCACCAGGCGGCCGCGTGCCCCCTGCCCGTCCACGCCCGACGCGCTGAGCACCACGCCGTCATCGGTGACGCAGGCGACCGCGTTACCCTTTGGCGTGACGATCCCCCAGTTCACGCAAGGCAAGCCGGCGACGCTGCCGGTTCCGGTGCGGGTGAACCGCATGGTCGAGTCCAGCACGAAGGGCGAGCGCACCTCCTCGCGCTCGGGGATCTGCATGTAGCTGCGCGCCGGGTTCAACACCACGGTGATGGTGCGGCTCGGCCGGTCCAGCACCATGTCGCCGCTGGGCGCTCCGTCCGGACCCGGCGGCCCGTCGATGCGCATCTGGCTGCCGCCGCCGCGGAAATACACCCGCACCGATTGTGGCTGCGGCGCACCTTCCGGCGTCACCATGTACACCACCGTGGCGTCGCGCGTGGGCATCATGGGCGGCCCGTCCGCCGCCTGCGCCGCGCCGGTCGCGACCGCTGCCAGAAGCAGGCCCGGCATCAGGCTGGTTGCGCGCATGGTTCTGAACTCCCGGTTCCGGCTCGGTTCACGCCCGACCCATCGCGTCGACAACGCGTCGGAGCGCGTCCGGCTCCGGTTCGGCGATCCATGCCGTGCGCAGGTCCACCGCCTCGGCCAGAAGCCGGCGATAGCGGGCACGCGGGATCTCGTGCGCCCCGAACTGCTGCAGGTGCGCTGTGGTGAACTGCGTGTCCAGCAGGGTGTAGCCGCCGAGGCGGAGACGCGCCACCAAGTGCACCAGCGCCACCTTGGACGCGTCGCGCGCCCGGCTGAACATGCTTTCGCCGAAAAAGGCGCCGCCCAGCGACACCCCGTACAACCCGCCCACCAGCGCGTCGCCGGCCCAGCACTCGATGCTGTGGCCGTGGCCGCTCCGGTGCAGGGCCGTGAACAGGTGGACGATCTCGCGGTTGATCCAGGTTTCCTCCCGCCCCGAGGCGGACTCGGCGCAGCCGGCGATCACGTCCTCGAATGCCCGGTCCGCCGTCACCGCATAAGCGCCGGACAGCACGGTGCGTCGCAGCCGCCTCGGCATGTGGAACCGGTCGAGCGGCAGCACGCCGCGTTGTTCCGGGTCGAGCCAGTAGAGCTCGGCCGAATCGCGCCGCTCCGCCATCGGGAACAGCCCGGCGCGGTAGGCCTGGAGCAGAAGCTCCGCCGTCAGGGAAGGTGCGTGGCGCGGCATGACCCGATGATGCGGGCGAAGGCTGCGGCGGAGAAGGCCTTATCGCCGGGTGGCGCGGGCGCTAGGAAGGCGCCCATGAGCTCCGGACACACGCGCCCACGCCTCCTCAGCGCACAGGACATGCCATCCGCCGTGGCGGACCGGATCGGCGCGGAGTTCGACGCACCGCCCCTGCCGCCCGCACGGCTCGGTTCTCCGGAGTTGATCGAGGCGGCAAGGCTGCACCGGCCGGACGCGCTGCTGGTGTCGAGCGCCACATCCATCGATGCCGCGCTGGTGCGGGCCCTGCCGGACAGCGTACGGCTGGTCGCCACCGTCAGCGTGGGGTTCGACCACGTCGACCGTTCGGCACTCGGCAACCGCGGCATCGCGCTGACCAACACGCCGGACGTGCTGACCGACTGCAACGCCGACCTGACCCTGCTGCTGATCCTGGGCGCGTGCCGGCGTGCGGCGGAGTACGGCGCGGTGATCCGGCAAGGGTGGAACCGTTCGCTCCGCATGACCGAGCTGCTCGGCATGCGCGTCACCGGCAAGACGCTCGGCATCGTCGGAATGGGGCGGATCGGCCGCGCGGTGGCGGCACGCGCACGCGGCTTCGGCATGACGGTGCTGTACTGCAACCGGTCCCGCCTGCCCGCGGCGCTGGAGGGGGGTGCGGTGTTCGTGTCCGACCTCGCGGAGATGCTGCCGCGTTGCCAGGTGCTGACGCTGCACGTTCCGGGCGGCCCGGACACCGCTGGGCTGATCGGCGCGCGCGAGCTGGCGCTGCTGCCGCACGGGGCGGTGCTGGTGAACGCGGCCCGCGGCACGCTTCTGGACGAGGACGCGCTGTTTGACGCGCTCGGAACCGGGCAGCTGGCGGCGGCGGGCCTGGACGTGTTCCGCAACGAGCCGGCCATCGACAACCGCTTCGGCACCCACCCGCGCGTCTTCGCCACCCCGCACATGGGCAGCGCCACCGTGGAAACCCGCACCGCCATGGGCATGCGCGCCCTGGACAACGTCCAGGCGTTCTGCGCCGGCCTGCCGCCGGGCGACCTGGTGGCATGACGGGCGACGCACCGGTGCTGCCAGGGATGCGCCCATGTACATGACGGGCATCTTCACCGCCTTCGCCGCCGTGTCCGGGCTGCTCGGGTTCGCCATGCCGCATCTGGTGCACCGGCTGGGCTTCCGGATGATGGGGATCTACCTGCTGTGCGCCGCCTTCTGCGCCGTGCTCAACATCCTGCGCCGCGCGCGCTGAGGCAGGCGCAGGCTCAGGTCGTCGCCACCCGCTCGGCCAAGTCACCGCGTATGGATTCCACCGCCTCGCGTACCTCCCCGCCATGGCGCCGTTCCAGCCGGCGGATGGTGAAGTGCGCGCGCGCCAGCGAGCGGTAATGCGCCAGGAATGCCGCGTTCAGCGACGCGCCGCACAGGGCGCCTGCGATCGGCATCATCTGCAACGCCGCCTTGCGCGACAACGCCAGCCCGTAATGCGACGCCACTTCCGACAACAGCATCACCACCGGCCGGCCGCGAAGCACCGCGCGGGCAGAAAAGTAGCCGAGCTCGCTGTCGCCAGGCGCGGCGGCGACCGGCTTCAACGCGAACACCTCCAGGCAGGCGCGGCGCGCATCTGCGGTGGACAGGTCCTCGCCTTCCTCCCGCGCGATGCGGGCGATCTCGCGCATGATGGTCATGGTGGTGAAGCCGATGTCCGGCAGCAGCCCAGCCAGGCCGGCGAAGCCGCCGAGCGCGCCGGACACCGCGACCACGCCCTGGGTCGCGCGGTCCTGCCATTGACGCTGTTCCGTCGTACTGGCGCGGCCCGGCCCGGCCGGCTGCCTGAGCCCGAGCACGGCGACGTCGAAGGCTCGGCTGATCGCGCTTTCCGCCACGCCGCGCAGCTTGTCCTGCAGGCCCGGCGCCATTCCCAGGCCGCGCACGCCGAGGCGCGTCGCCTGCCCGACCGCGCCACCCATCAGGTCAGCCAGGCGCACCAGCACGCCGCGCCCGGACTCCAGCTGTTCCAGCACGCGCTGCAGCTCGCCGCGTGCGCCGGCGTCCAGGCCGGTGAACGAGATCCCGGTGGTCGGGGAAAGCTGGTTTCCTGTGGTGGCGCTCATCGGTGTGTTTGTCCCATCTGGTCGCATCACAACGCGTCGGGCGGGCAGCGGGCTGCACCGCCGCCGGCGAAACCCCCGGGATCGTCGTTCAGGAGGATCCGGTGGAGGCGGCGATCTTCTCGGCCACGTGCATCAGCACGGAGCGGTCCTCCGGGCTGCAGCCGCGATACAGGCGAAGCAGGGCGATCTCCTGCGGCGTCAGCGTCGCCTGCTGCGCCGAGTTCTCCCAGCCGTTGCGCAACACGCCCACCGACACGCCCAGCACCTCGGCGATGCGACGCAGCATGCCGGCGCTGTGGCCGGCGCGGTCGCTTTCCCACTGCGCCACGGCGCTGCGGGACACGCCGGTGGAGCTGGCCAGCCGGTCCTGGGTCAGGCCGCGGGCACGCCGCAGCGCCCGGATTCGTGCACCGAGTGTCAGAACAGGCTCGTCCGCCTCCATCGATGATCCTCCCTGTCACACACTACCCGGTCCACTCGGGAGTGCCTGGCAAAGGCTGCCCGTCGGACACCTGTCCACTGCCGAAGATAGCGCCGATTTGATCGCCGGCCCTCAACAGATGCCGCACCAGTGCGTTCATGTCACACGAACGCCAACTTTGTAAGGATTCGGTTCATGCGACACGGTTTCCGTTTGCCGATTTCCGCTGCCCTCGCGCTGGCCGTCACGGCGGCCATGGCCGTACCGGCACTGGCGCAGGCCACCGTGCAAAGCGCCCCGGTGCCCCGCGCGTCGGTGACCACGGCGACCGGCGACGTCACCAAGCAGGCAAGCCCTGGCCTGCCTCCGGTGGACTCCAGCCAGACAATTCGTGGCACGCACAACACCCAGCTGTTCCAGGTGTTGGGCTTTTCCGGCCAGGTGGCTGCACCGGTGAACGCCGACTACAACGCCGACCATACCTACCAAACGTTTGCCGGTCAGCCTGGCCGCGGTTCGACCGCGATCCTGGCAGCCAGCATGGATGGTTCGCCCTGAAACAAGGCGACGTCCCGGTTTCCTACCGGCACCACCCGCCCATGACGCAGAGGCGGTCCCATTGGGACCGCTCCACTGGCACCACCGACAGGCGCGACTGACGTAGCAGCGCCATGTCCTGTAATTCCGAAGTCGCCTTGATCGTCGCTAGGGTAACCGGCGTGGCCATGGCTTCCAAAGCCTTCATGTCAACGCATACCCAGTCGCCGTCCCTGGCGGTCAGGTCCGCATAGGCTTCCCGCACCACCTCGACCACGCCCACGATCTCCCGTCCGATATTGGAATGGTAGAAGAAGGCAAGGTCGCCGAGCCGCATCGCCCGCAGGTTCTGCTTGGCCTGGTGGTTGCGTATGCCGGTCCAAGGCTCCACCCCGCGTTCGACCTGCTGCTGCCACGAGAACGCGTCCGGCTCCGACTTGACCAGCCAGTGCGCCATTCCTGTCAAGCCGTCATGGTGCCGTCGCGGAATACGGTGCGGTAGCCGCTTATAACGACGTTTTCGAACAAGTTGACCGCCGCATAGGGATCGCCGGCGGCGAAGCCTTCCGCCGCCGACCTGTCCTCCACATCGACGATCAGCAGGCTGCCGCAGGGACGGCCTTGGTTGTCCAGCAGCGGGCCGCCATGGATCACCCGGTCGCCATAGGTCGTCACGTAGCGCAGGTGAGCTTCCCGCGCCGCCAGTCGTATGTCGAGGCTGTTGGGGCGATCGGTGCAGATGATGGCAAACAGCATGGTCTATCCTGATCGGTGGCCGTGGCAGCACCGCAGCATAGACCGGCCGAACCCAGGAAGCACGGTGCAACCCGGCTGGCCTTGCGGCCCGGATTCGCCATTTGCCCCGGAGCCGTCAGTCGTCAATTATGCCGACAACCGGTCCACCGGAACGCGTGGAACACCGGGACGGCATCTCCTTACCCTGTTCCAGGTCTGCCGCATGAATGGCTACCCGATCGCCGCCAAGCCGCCATCGTCGACGCTGGGCGACTGGCTTCACCGGTATTCCAACCCCGGCCGGTTCCTCCGGCTCGGGGATGCGGTGCAGCCCGTCCTGACGGGTCTGGCCCTGGTCCTGACGGCGGTGGGCCTGCTGTGGGGTTTATTCTGGTCGCCGGCGGACTGGCAGCAGGGCGACGCGGTGCGCATCATGTACGTGCACGTCCCGGCCGCCTGGCTGGGCTCCGCCGGCTATGCCGCGCTGGCGCTGTGCGGGCTCGTGTCGCTGGTGTGGCGGCACCGGCTCGCCGACCTGGCGGCGGCGGAGATCGGCCCGGTCGGGGCTTGCGTCACCGCCCTGTGCCTGTGCACCGGCTCGTTGTGGGGCCGGCCGATGTGGGGCGCTTGGTGGGTGTGGGACGCACGCCTGACCTCGGTGCTGGTGCTGTTCTTCCTGTACCTCGGCCACGTGGCGCTGGTGCGGGCGTTCGACGACCCGGCGCGTGGCGCACGCGCGGCGGCGATCCTGGCGCTGGCCGGAGCCGTCGATCTGCCGATCATCAAGTTCAGCGTGCAATGGTGGAACACCCTGCACCAGCCCGACAGCATCACCCTCACCGGCGCGCCCACCATGTCGATGTCCATGCTGTGGCCGCTGCTGGTGTGCACGCTGGGCATGACCCTGGGCTTCGCTGCCATCGTGCTGGCCCGGCTGCGCGCGGCGGTGATGGAAACCCGCGTGCGCGCGCTGCTGCTGGCTCAGGCCGGCGCCGCTTCCGGGGTGGGAGCCGGACGATGACGCACCTGCCCTTTGTCGCCGGCGCATACGGGCTCACGGTGGCGGTGGGCGCGTGGCTGTCCGTCGGCGCAGCGCTTCGGCTGCGCCGGACGCGTCGCCGGCTCGCGGCGGTGGACCCACGCGGGCCCGGACGCAGCCAGGAGCGCGGCCAGGGACGCGGCCGGAGGCGTGGCCCGGCATGACCCGGCGCTCGCGCCGGCTGTGGCTGGCAGGCGCCTGCCTGCTCGGCTTCGGCACCCGGCCGCATTGTGCGGCTGGGCGGCATGGTGGTGGCGGGCTCGCTGCACCAGAACCGGTTGCCCGGGCAGGCGCCCACCGTGCGCTTTGCCGTCACCGACGGGCAG
>CAXSHC010000011.1:9177-21163 GCA_964236745.1 uncultured Acetobacteraceae bacterium | reverse complement strand
CTTGTCGGTGCTGAGTGGCTCCGCCACCCGGATCGTGGTCGGTGCCACCCCGTTTCTGGTGCCGTCCATGCTGCAGCTAGGCTTCGCGCTGAGCGCTCTGCAAAGCGGGCTGGTGACGTTCACCGCCACGATCGGCGCCTTCCTGATGCGCCTGATGGCCAAGCAGGTGCTGCGGGAATTCGGCTACCGCACGGTCATGTCGGTCAATGCCTGCGGCGCGCTGCTACTGACGCTGGCCTGCGCGTTGTTCCGGCCAGGCTGGCCGTTCTGGGTGTTGTCGCTGATCCTGTTCGGAGGCGGGTTCAGCAACGCGCTGCAGTTCACCTCGCTCAACACCATCGCTTATGCGGACATCCCGAGCGACCGCATGAGCGCCGCGACCAGCTTCTACACCACGTTTCAGCAACTCACCCTGACGCTTGGCATTTCGGTGGCCGCGGCGACGGTGTCGGCGTCACAGGCGCTGGCCGGTCACGCCCAGGTCTGCGTGAGCGACTTCAGCGCCGCATTCGTGGTGATCGGCCTGGTGTCGGTTCTCGCCATACCGGCCGCCCTGTCCATGCCGGCCAATGCGGGGTCGGAGATGAGCGGTCACCGATCGTGAGCAGGCCGGTGACCACTACGATCCACCGAGTCGGCCCGTCATCCGTGCCGAGAAGCTCAGATCGACGGACGGGTCGACCACATGCCGTAGCGGGAGGGGATGGCTGTGAAGCGCGCCAGGTCGCACAGGCTGTCGCCGAGCGGGTGCGCCGGCTGTTCCTGCCGAACCTGCACCGCGTTCTCGCTGGCGTGAAGGGCTGCGGTCTCGAGAGCGAAAAGCTTGCGAAACATCGTCCGTCTCCTTCGTCCCCGCCGGTCGCCGAACTGCTGAAGGCGGCTTCGCCCTAGGCGTCCGGTCCGGCTCGACGGATCCCCATCGGTGTCTCAGCCATAGCAGGCACGCTAAGCAGCCACAATCTCGCCGTTTTTCGCTCACGAACCCGTGATGAAACCTGTTAGGGTTTGGTCAATCATTGCCGTCTACCCTTTTCCGACTGTCCTGCGCGGGCACCGGAGCGGCGGCTGAGCCGAAACAGCGACACAGTTTGAAACGTGCGGAAGCAAAGCGCCGCCTTCCGGAGGCCTTTTTCTGGTAAGATTAGGTCGACCGAGCAGAACACGCGTCGGGGCTTGGCCGCGGCCCGAGGTTGAGGAAGACGATGGACGAGCCGAGCGGATTACGCGCTGGCGCTGAACGCGCACGCGCCGATACCCATGTCTTGAACGAGCCCGGCGACGCCCCTCCCGTCACGCCTGCCTCGTCTCCGGCTGTGACTCCGGTGGCGACCCCGGCACCCACAAGGCGCCGGCGTCGCTGGATCCCGCTGCTGGTTCTCCTGGTGGCAATTGGGGTGATTGCCTACGCGCTGCTGCACACCCGCCACGCGACGCACCCCGCAGGCGGCCGCGGTGGCCGTCATGGCGCAGGAGGCGAGGCTTCCGGGCCGCAGCCGGTCAGCGTCGCCCAGGCCCGTGCCGGCGACATGCCGGTGGTGCTGACCGAGCTCGGCACCGTCACCTCGCTCGCCACCATCACCGTGCAGTCCCAGATCTCGGGCTACCTGCTGGAGGTGAACTTCAAGGAAGGCCAGGAGGTGCACAAGGGCGACCAGCTTGCCCTGGTGGACCCGCGGCTCTACGAGGCCACCCTGACCCAGGACCAGGGCAACCTGGCGCGCGACAACAACCTTCTGCACCAGGCGCAGCTGGACAATACCCGCTACCAGCTGCTGCTGCGCCAGAAGAGCATCGCCTCGCAGACTGCGGAGGACCAGGTATTCGTGGTCGGCCAGTACCAGGGTGCGGTGCTGACCGACCAGGGCCAGATCGCCGCTGCCAAACAGAACATCGCCTATTGCCACATACGCTCGCCGATCGACGGGCGGGTCGGCCTGCGTCAGGTCGACGCCGGCAACTACATCACCACCGCCCAGACCAACGGCCTGGTGGTGGTGACGCAGATCCACCCGATCTCGGTGATCTTCACCGTGCCGGAGGACAGCATCCCGCCGCTGCAGGCGCAGATGAAGGCGGGCAGCACCCTGACCGTGGATGCCTTCGACCGCACCAACACGCAGAAGCTCGCTTCCGGCACGGTCGAGACCATCGACAACACCATCGACACCAGCACCGGGACGGTACGCATACGGTCCACCTTCCCCAACGCGGACGAGACCCTGTTTCCGAACCAGTTCGTCAATGCTCGCCTGCTGCTGCAGACCCTGCACAACGCCACTTTGGTGCCGAACGGGGCGATACAAACCGGTCCGAACGGCAACTTCGTCTACTTGGTGAAGCCCGACGACACGGTGGAGATGCGCCCCGTGACCACCGGCACCGCCAGCCAGACCGACGTGGTGGTGACCAAGGGCCTGGTACCGGGCGACAAGGTGGTGACCGACGGCACCGACCGGCTCAAGACCGGCTCCAAGGTCACCGTTCCGGCCGAGCATCCGGCTGTGGGCGGGTCGGCGGACCAGCACCACCCGCGCCATGCGGGCGGCGCCGGGGCGAGCGGAACCGGCGGCTCGTGAGCCGTCGCCGTCGCCATCCGTGGACGCGCGCACGCCCGTGAACCTGTCGCGCTTGTTCATCCTGCGCCCGGTGGCGACCACGCTGCTGATGCTGGCGATCCTGATGGTCGGCCTGCTCGGCTACCGGTTCCTGCCGATCGCGGCCCTGCCCCAGGTCGAATACCCGACCATACAGGTGCAGACCTTCTATCCGGGGGCCGGGCCGCAGGTGATGACCACCTACGTCACGGCGCCGCTCGAATATCAGCTCGGCCAGATGCCCGGGCTGGACCAGATGGAAAGCCAGTCTTCCGCCGGCGCCTCGGTGATCACGCTGCGCTTCGGCCTCGATGTCGACATCAACGTCGCCGAGCAGGAGGTGCAGGCCGCGATCAACGCCGCCAACTCCCTGCTGCCGACCGACCTGCCGGCGCCGCCGATCTACAACAAGGTCAACCCGGCCGACACGCCGATCCTGAGCCTGGGCGTCACGTCGAAGACCATGACGCTGGTCGACGTCGAGGACTATGTCGACACCCGGCTGGCGCAGAAGATCAGCCAGATCCAGGGCGTGGGACTGGTCACGCTCACCGGCGGCAACCGCAAGGCGATCCGGGTGCGCGTGAACACCCGCGCACTCAGCGCCTATGGCGTGTCGATCGACGACCTGCGCACCATCATCACCACCGTCAACGTCAATTCGCCCACCGGCACGTTCGACGGGCCGCTGCATTCCTCGACGCTGCAGGTGGACGGCCAGATCAACGCGCCGCAGACCCTGGCCAACCAGGTGATCGCCTACCAGAACGGCGCGCCGATCCGGCTGCGCGACGTGGCGACGGTGGTCGAAGGGGCGGAGAACACCCAGCTCGCGGCCTGGGCCAACAAGACGCCGGCCATCATCCTGAACGTGCAGCGCCAGCCCGGTGCCAACGTGATCGCGGTGGTGGACGCGATCAACCGCATCCTGCCAGGCCTGCGCCAGTCGATCCCGGCCGGCGTGTCCATCGTGCCGCTCACCGACCGCACCACCACCATCCGCGCGTCCGTCAGCGACGTCGAGTTCGAGCTGATGCTGTCCGTGGCGCTGGTGGTCGGCGTGATCTTCCTGTTCCTGCGCAACCTGCCGGCGACCGTGATCCCGTCGCTGTCGGTGCCGCTGTCGCTGGTCGGCACCATGGCGGTGATGTACCTGCTGGGCTTCTCGCTCGACAACCTGTCGCTGATGTCGCTCACCATCGCCACCGGCTTCGTGGTCGACGACGCCATCGTCATGATCGAGAACATCGCCCGGTACATCGAGATGGGCGAGACGCGCATGCAGGCGGCGCTGAAAGGTGCTGGCCAGATCGGCTTCACCATCGTGTCGCTGACGGTGTCGCTGATCGCGGTGCTGATCCCGCTGCTGTTCATGGGCGACGTGGTCGGGCGCCTGTTCCACGAGTTCGCCATCACCCTGTCGGTCACCATCGTGCTGTCGGCCGTGGTGTCGCTTACCCTGGTGCCGATGCTGTGCGCGCGCATGCTGCGCGAGCAGCCGCACCATCCCGAGGGCAGCAAGCTGCAATCCGGCAGCCGCTTCTCGCGCATCTCCGAAGCGGCGATCGACCGCACCATCGCCAGCTACGGCCGCGCCCTCGACGTGGTGCTCAGGCACCAGCCGCTCACCCTGCTGGTGTTCGTTCTCACGTTGGCGACAACCGTGGTCCTGGCGGTGGTGATCCCCAAGGGGTTCTTCCCCGTTCAGGACACCGGCGTCATCCAGGGCATCTCGGTGGCGGCGCAGGACACCTCGCTGGCGGCGATGTCGCGCCACCAGCAGGCGCTGGCGCGCGTGATCCTGGCCGACGCCGACGTGGTGAGCCTGAGCTCGTTCATTGGCGTCGACGGCAGCAACATGACGCTGAACCAGGGCCGATTTCTGATCAACCTCCGCCCGCACGACCAGCGCAGCCTGTCCGCGTCCGGCGTGATCCGCCGCCTGCAAGACGAGGTCGCCGGCGTGGTCGGCGTCCGGCTGTTCATGCAGCCGGTGCAGGACCTGTCGCTCGACACCGCGGTGTCGGCCACCCAGTACCAGTTCGTGCTGGAAACCCCGAACTACGACGACTTCAAGGCTTGGGTGCCGAAAGTGGTCGAGAAGCTCCAGGCGCTGCCGCAACTGGCCGACGTCACCTCCGACCTGCAGGCGACCGGCCTGGTCGCGAACGTGGTCCTCGACCGCGCCACGGCAGCCCGGTTCAGCATCACGCCCGAAACCGTCGACAACGCGCTCTACGACAGCTACGGCCAGCGGCAGATCAGCACCATCTACACCCAGTCCAACCAGTACCGGGTGATCCTGGAAGCCGACAGGTCGCTGGCCCGCAGCCTGTCCAGCCTCAGCCAGCTCTACCTTCCCGGCAGCGGTTCCAGCACCACGACCACCACCGGCGCCGCCCGCAAGCCGACCGGCGGCCTGGTGCCGCTAGACTCGGTGGCTTCGGTGAAGCTCGGCACGGCACCGTTGCTGATCTCCCATCTCGGCCAGTTCCCCGCCACTACGA
This sequence comes from uncultured Acetobacteraceae bacterium, assembly GCA_964236745.1. Classification (GTDB taxonomy): domain Bacteria; phylum Pseudomonadota; class Alphaproteobacteria; order Acetobacterales; family Acetobacteraceae; genus Lichenicola. The sequence goes on along the minus strand of CAXSHC010000011.1, from coordinate 16,062 downwards.
TCTCGTTCAACCTCCGGCCGGGCGCGTCGCTGGGTCCGGCGGTCGATGCCATCGAGCGGGAGGAAAAGCAGATCGGCTTGCCCGCTTCGTTCCAGACCTCGTTCCAGGGCACGGCGGCGGCGTTCCAATCCAGCCTCGGCAACGAGCTGTTCCTGGTGCTGGCGGCGCTGGCTGCGGTCTACATCGTGCTGGGCGTGCTGTACGAGAGCTTCGTCCACCCGGTCACCATCCTGTCCACCCTGCCATCCGCCGGCATCGGCGCGCTGGCGGCGCTGATGCTGGCGGGTGCTGACCTGGACGTGATGGGCATCATCGGCATCGTGCTGCTGATCGGCATCGTCAAGAAGAACGCGATCATGATGATCGACTTCGCGCTGGAAGCGGAGCGCGAGGAAGGCATGGCGCCGCACGCGGCGATCCGGCGCGCCGCCATGCTGCGGTTCCGGCCGATCCTGATGACCACGCTGGCGGCGGCCTTCGGGGCGCTGCCGCTGATGCTCGGCACCGGCACCGGCTCGGAGCTGCGCCGGCCGCTCGGCATCGCCATCGTCGGCGGCCTCGCCGTCAGCCAGCTGCTGACCCTGTTCACCACCCCGGTGATCTACCTGTTCATGGACCGGCTCGGCCGACGCACGCGCCGGGCGCTTGGCAGCCGCGACGCGCCGCCTCCGGACGTCGACGGTTTGCGCCCGGGACCGGCGCCTCGCCTGCCATGAGAACGCGGCCCATGAGAATTCGGTCATGAACATTTCCAGGCCGTTCATCCTGCGGCCGGTGGCGACCACGCTGCTGACGGTTGCACTCGCCCTGTCCGGGGCGTTCGCCTACACCAAGCTGCCGGTGGCGCCGCTGCCCAACGTGGCGTTCCCGGTGATCCAGGTGCAGGCGACGCAGGCTGGCGGTTCGCCGCAGGAGATCGCGCAAACGGTGGCAACCCCGCTGGAGCGCCATCTCGGCACCATCGCCGGCGTCACCGAGATGACGTCGACCAGCACGCAGAACCAGGTCCGCGTCACGGTGCAGTTCGAGCTGTCGACCAACGTGGACAACGCCGCCCACGAGGTCGAGGCGGCGATCCAGGCGGCGCGCGCCGACCTGCCCAGCAGCATCCGCACCAACCCGACCTACCGGAAGTTCAACCCGTCCGGCCAGCCGATCATGATCCTGGCCCTGACGTCCAAGACCAAGACCGCGCCGGAACTGTTCGACCTCGCCACCAACGTTTTGCAACAGCAGCTGTCCAAGGTGCAGGGCGTCGGCTACTTCCAGCCGGGCGGCAGCGCGCTGCCGGCGGTGCGCGTCGAGCTCAACCCGCTGCCGATGTTCCAGCAGGGGCTTGGCTTCGAGGACGTGCGCGCGGCACTGGCATCCGCCAACGCCAACACGCCCAAAGGCTTCATCGACGTCGGCTCGCAGCGGTTCCAGCTCGACACCAACGACCAGGCGCGCAAGGCGGCCGACTATCGCGGCCTGGTGGTCGGTTACCGCAACAACGCGCCGATCCACCTGTCCGACATCGCCGAGATTACCGACAGCGTCGAGGACCTTCGCAACGCTGGCTACTACAACGGCCAGCCCGCGATCATCTGCATCGTGTTCCCGCAGGCCTCCGCCAACATCATCAAGACCACCGACGCGATCAAGGCGCTGCTGCCGACGCTGCAGGCGGCCCTGCCCGCCGACGTCCAGCTGCATATCGGCCTGGATCGCTCCACCACCATACGCGCCTCGGTGGACGACACCCAGCACACCCTGATCATCGCGGTGGTGCTGGTGGTGCTGGTGGTGCTGGTGTTCCTGCGCACGCTACGCTCCACCATGATCCCGGCGGTCGCGGTGCCGGTCTCGATCATCGCCACCTTTGGCGCCATGTACATGCTGGACTTCTCGCTCGACAACCTGTCGCTGATGGCGCTGACCGTCGCCACCGGCTTCGTGGTGGACGACGCCATCGTGGTGCTGGAGAATATCGCCCGGCACATGGAGGATGGCGTGCCGCGCCTGGAGGCGGCGCTGCGTGGCGCGGGCGAGGTCGCCTTCACCGTGCTGTCGATCACCGTGTCGTTGATCGCGGTGTTCATGCCGATCCTGCTTCTGCCCGGCATCGCCGGCAAGTTCTTCTACGAGTTCGCGATGACGCTGATTGTCACCATCAGCGTGTCGCTGCTTCTGGCGCTCAGCGTCACGCCGATGATGTGCGCGCTGTTCCTGCGCGTGCAGCCGCGCGTGCCGGCGGCGCAGGCGGAATCGGAACGGCGTCGGGTCGCGGCCCGATCCGGCCTCTTGAAGCGCGGCCTGGCTTATCTCGCCATGCTGATCGAGCGCGGGCTCGACGGCCTGCTGGCCGGCTACGAGAGCAGCCTGATCTGGGCGCTGCGCCACCGCCGCCTCGTGGTGCTGACCCTGCCGCTCACCATCGTGCTGACGATCGCGCTGGTCTACCGCATGCCGAAATCTTTCTTCCCCGTGCAGGACAACGGCCTGCTGATCGGCATGGTCGAGGGCGAGCAGAGCATCTCGTTCCAGAACATGGTCGGCAAGCTGGTGACCGTGCAGAAGGCGGCGATGGCCGACCCGGACGTGTCGACGGTCGCCGGCTTCACCGGCGGACGTGGCACCAACCAGGCGCAGGTGTTCATCCAGCTCAAGGACAAGAGCGTCCGCCACGACAGCAACGACGCCACCATCGCACGCCTGCGCGCCAAGCTGTCGAACATGGTCGGCGCGCGCTTCTTCGCGTTCTCCGCAGGCGACGTGCGCGCCGGCGCCCGCCAGAGCAATTCGCAGTACCAGTACACCCTGTCCGCCGACGACGCCGACCTGCTCTACGCGTGGACGCCGCGGATCGAGGCCGCGCTGAAGCAGCGCAAGGAATTGGTCGACGTGGATTCCGACGTGGCCCAGGGCGGGCTGTCGCAGTCGGTGGAGATCGACCGCGACACCGCCGCGCGCCTGTCCATCACCCCGCAGCTGATCAGCAACACCCTGTTCGACGCGTTCGGGCAGCGCTCCGCCTCGATAATCTACAACACGCTGAACCAGTACCACGTGGTGATGGAGGTGGCGCCGCGGTTCTGGCAGGACCCGTCGATCCTGAAGCAGATCTACGTCAGCACCGCAGGCGGCACCACCAACGGCAGCACCGCCAGCAACCTGATCCGCACCACCCCGCTCGCCAGCAACACGTCCAGCACCTCCAGCACCAGCGTCAGCACCACGCTGGGCGACACCACGACCACCACCAGCCAGCAGTCGCAGGAGAACTCCGCCAGCAACAGCATCGCCGGCGGCAACAACACTTCCAGCGGCGCCGCGGTGTCGTCGTCGGCCGAGACCATGGTGCCGCTGCTGGCGGTGACCAGGGTGGTGCCGGCGACCACGCCGTTGCAGGTGTCGCATGACGGCGGCTTCGTCGCCGCCACCTTGTCGTTCAACACTCCCGCCGGCGGCTCGCTCAGCGCCGCCGAGCAGGCGATCCATGCGACCATGCTGCAGCTGCACGTGCCGGCGGCAATCCACGGTGCCTTCGCCGGCAACGCCCAGCAGCTGCAGCAGACCACCAGCACCTATCCGCTGGTGGTGATCGCCGCCCTGGCTGCGGTGTACGCCACGCTCGGCATCCTGTACGAAAGCTACATCCACCCGCTGACGATCCTGTCCACCCTGCCATCGGCCGGTGTCGGCGCGATCCTGGCGCTGCAGCTGTTCGGCGAGGACTTCTCCTTGATCGCCATGATCGGCGTGATCCTGCTGATCGGCATCGTGAAGAAGAACGCCATCCTGTTGATCGACTTCGCGCTGAGCGAGGAGCGGGACAACAACAAGACGCCGCGCGAGGCGATCTTCCAGGCCTGCCTGCTCCGCTTCCGGCCGATCATGATGACCAGCTTCGCCGCCGCGCTGGGTGCCCTGCCGCTGGTGATCGGCACCGGCTACGGCAGCGAGCTGCGCCGGCCGCTGGGCCTGTCCGTGGTGGGTGGGCTCATCGTCAGCCAGGCGCTGACGCTCTACACTACCCCCGTGGTCTATCTTTACCTCGACCGGCTGTCGCGCTGGTGGAAGCGGCTCTGGAGCCGAGGGCTCCGCCGCAACGGCCGCTCGTCGCGGCCCCTCGAACAGGACGTTGCCGCCGGATGAAGCCCGTTCCACGCCGCCGGGCGCGCGCGCGCGCTGCGTCCGCCCTCCTGCTCGCCGCGCTCCTGGGCGGCTGCATGGTCGGCCCGGACTACCACCGCCCTCCGGCGATCATGTCCGCCCAGCTGAAGGAGATCGCGCCGCCGCCGGGCTGGGCCTTTGCCGATCCCCACTACGCGGAGCTTCCGAAGGGACGCTGGTGGACCCTTTACAACGATCCGGTGCTGAACCGGCTCGAACAACAGGTCAACGTGTCCAACCAGACCATCAAGGCAGACGAGGCCGCGTTCCGCGGGGCCCGCGCCCTGGTCGACGAGGCGCGCAGCAGCCTGTTCCCGATTGCAAGCCTGACCCCTGGTGTCACCCGGCAGGGTAGCGGGGGCGGCAGCACCGCGACGACCGGCTTCGGCGGCGTCGGCACTACGTCTGCCTTCAACACCGGCAGCATCGGCTACCAGAGCACGACCTACTCGCTGGCGGGCAACGCCAGCTGGGAGCTCGACGTGTGGGGCGCGATCCGCCGCCAGGTGGAAAGCCAGGTGGCCGCGGCGCAGGTGAGCCAGGCGACTCTGGACGCGGCGCGCCTGTCCGAACAGGCGACGCTGGCCAGCGACTACTTCGAGATGCGCTACCAGGACAGCCTGCAGACCCTGCTCAACCAGTTCGTTTCCTTCTACGAGCAGAGCGAGCAGATCACCCGCAACAGCACCGCGGCGGGCGTGTCCGCGCCGTCGGATCTGCTCCAGGCGGAAACCCAGACCGCGACCACCCGGGCCGAGGCGGTGCAGGTCGGCATCCTGCGCGCCCAGTACGAGCATGCGATCGCGGTGCTGACCGGCCGCCCGCCCGCCGATCTGGGCCTGTCGCCTGCGCCGCTGACAGCCGTGATCCCGGCGGTCCCCGTCACCGTACCGTCGCTGCTGTTGCAGCGGCGCCCGGATATCGCGGAAGCGGAGCGCGCCATGGAACAGGAGGACGCCCTGATCGGTGTCGCGATCGCCGCCTTCTACCCGACGATCAGCCTGTCCGCCGCCGCGAGCTACGCCGGCAACCCGCTCGGCTCGCTGATACAGGTCGCCAACCGTTCCTGGTCGCTGGCCGCTTCCGCGGCGGAAACGCTGTTCGAGGGTGGCGAGCGTAGCGCCGCGGTGCGCGTCGCGCGGGCGAGCTTCGACCAGAGCGTCGCGGCCTACCGGCAGACGGTGCTGTCCGCGTTCCAGGGAGTGGAGGACCAGCTGGCCGCGCTGCGGATCCTGGAACAACAGGCGCGGGCGCAGCAGCAGGCGGTCGACCTCGCCAACCAGACCGTTACAGTGGCGCTGAACCAGTACGAGGCCGGCACGGCGATCTACACCACCGTGATCACTGACCAGACCACCGCCCTGACCAATGCCGAAACCGCGCTCGGCATCCAGGAAAACCGGATCCTGGCCACCGTGTCGCTGATCGACGACCTCGGCGGCGGCTGGGACACGTCCGAGCTGATCGGCAAGGACGCGCTGCAGGTCGACAACCCGTTCCTGCCATCCTTCATCCAGAAGGACCGCAACTAGGTGGCGGGCATCAAGGAAACGATCGCCCTGCGGCCCGTCGGTCACGTGGAAGGCGGCAGGATCGTCCCGGAGGACGACAACTGGGACGCGTGCCGCGCCGTCATTGTCCTGGATCCCAACCATTTCACCCCGGCTTCGCTCCGTGGGCTGGAGGAGTTCAGCCACGTCGAGATCGTGTTCGTCTTCGACCAGGTGGACGAGAACGACATCACGGCCGAAGCCCGCCATCCGCGCGGTCGGACCGACTGGCCGGAAGTCGGCATCTTCGCGCAGCGGAGACGGAACAGGCCGAACCGCCTCGGCGTCAGCACGTGTCGGCTGGTCTCGGTCGAGGGCCTCCGGCTGGAAGTGCAGGGGCTGGACGCCGTTGACGGAACGCCAGTACTGGACGTGAAGCCGGTGATGCGCGGCTTCCTTCTGCGCGGCACACATCGCGAGCCCGCCTGGGCGACCGAGATCATGGCGCGTTACTGGAACGATTGAGCCGGGCCGTGGCGCCAACCGCGCACAAAAAACCCCGGCACCTTTCGATGCCGGGGCATGGTCTGTCAGTCGACAGCGTTGTTCAGAAGATCGCCTTGCCCGCCATCAGGCCGAGCACCAGGAAGATCAGGAAGATCACGATGGCGATGAAGAACAGGGTCTTCGCGATGCCAGCGGTCGCGGCCGATACGCCGGAAAAGCCGAAGATGCCGGCGATGATCGAGATGACCAGGAACAGAAGGGCGAGCTTGAGCATAGGGGCGTCCGATCTCGTCGAGGTGGTTCGTTGCCAAACGCCAACGGTGCGGCGAGGTTTCGTTTCGAAGTCGTAGGCGCGTAGTTGATCAGCGACGAGCCAAGAGTGCACCCAGGATGAAGCCGACACCCACTGCCGCCGCGACCGCGACCAGTGGCTGGTCCGAAGTTATGTCGCGCACCGTGTCGAGCGTTTCCCCATAATAGCCCTGCGCCTGGCCAGCGAACTGCTTCGCCTTTCCCTTGGCCTGGGTTGCCGTGTCGCCCAGAAGCCCGCCCATGCCGTCCTGCAGCTTGCCTACGGTGTCTTCTGCTGCGCCTTCAATACGGTTCGTGTCGACCACGTCATGATACTCCGGTTCGTTGCGCCGATCGTGATTGTTCGGCCTCTTGAATTCTGCAACGCGGCGACCGCCCGCGGGATGCGCAGCGCGTGATTTTATGGGCGCGCCGGCCTGGT
>CAXSHC010000011.1:0-9167 GCA_964236745.1 uncultured Acetobacteraceae bacterium | reverse complement strand
GGCCTGGTGGCGCCGGCACCGGTCAAAGCGACAACAGGCTCTGGTCGGGCTCGACGACCGCCGGGTCGGAAGCGGGCTGCTGCTGCCGCCGCCCCAGCTCGTGCCGGACAGTGAAGGCGAGGTCGCCATCCACCCGCTCGGCCGTTAACAAGCGCTCAAGCTCCTCGACGGGAAGGTCGCGTATGCGTCGCCCGCGCAGGCGCCCATAAGGCACCTTCACCAGCAGCGCCGGCTCGGCGGACCATGTCAGCAGCTCGTCCACCGTGGCCTGCGCCAGCATGTCGCGCAGGTGGAACGCGGTGACATAGGCGTCTGGGCCGGCCCGGTGCGCGGGCAGGCCGGAAGTGCGATCCAGCCCGTCCGGCCGGCGCCAGTAACGCAGGCCCTGGTTGGAATGCCCCGGCGCCTCCGGCCAAACCCGGAGCGCGCTCTTGTAGGTGCAGATCCAAGGCAGGCCGCCGGTCAGGGCCGATACGCACCAGCGCTGCTCGAACGACGCCCTGTGCGCCGCCAGCGCCAGTGGCGCGGGTCCCGGCAGCGCGCGAAGGATGTCGGGCGCCACGGACAACCAGCCCGCAGCCCCCACGACGTCCTCGTCGATGATGTGGTGGATCGCCGAGGTGGCAGGCGAGATCGGCTTGCCCGGATCGACCAGCACGGCCTGCGGCCCGCCGCGCAGGGTCCAGCCACCCTTCCCCAGCTCGACATCCTGCCAGCCAATCTCGACCACGCCGCCATCGGTGAAGCTGTTGCCGGTGGTCTCGAGGTCGATGACCCGCAGGAACCCCGGCACCCGCAGGAAGCCTGGTGCTGTCATGTTAGGACGCTCCCGCCGGCGGCTGGGTCATGTCGCGCAGGCCCAGCGTGCCGAGGGCGGAAGCCAAGTCGCTCGGGATGATGATGGTGGTACCGCGCTCCTTGTTCATCTCGTAGACCAGATTCATCTGCCGCAGCTTCAACGCGGTCGGGTCGGACGCGTAGATCAGCGCCGCTTCCCGCACCTGCCTCGCCACGCCGACCTCGGCCGACGCCAGGGTTTCGCGCGCCTGCTTCTCACGCTCCGCCTGCGCCTGCCGGCTCATCGCGTCCTGCAGCGAGGCTGGGATGCCGATGTCCTTGATCTCGACGGAGGTGACGGCGACGCCCCACTCATGGGTCTTTGCACCGATCGCGCGCTGTAGCTCCTGATCTGCCACCTGCCGGTCCGACAACAGCCGGGACAGGTCGCTGGTGCCGATCATCTCGCGCAGGCTGGTCTGCGCCACGCGCTCCACCGCCAGCCGGAAGTCATCGATCTCCAGCGCCGCACGGGTGGCGTCGGTCACGCGCCAGAACACGATCGCGTCCATGCCGATCGCCACAGTGTCGCGTGTCAGCGCTTCCTCGGCGCGTATCTCGGTGGTGCGTATGCGCATGTCGACCACGGTCTGGATCTGGTCGATGAACGGAATGCGGAAGAACAGGCCTGGTCCCCGTACAGCCAGGAACCGGCCCAGGCGCAGCACGACGGCACGTTGCCACTGGCCGACGATACGCACCGACGCCCGAAGCAGCACGACAGCAACCACCAGGACGACAACCAGGACGGCGAGCGACGTGTTCATGAATTGATCTCCCATGCCCTACAGGTCGAAGGGCGCGAACGGAAGATCAAGGGCAGCCGCCGGGTCGATCGCCTGAACGACGTTCAAGCAATCCGGAGGCGTGCTAGCTCGCGCGCAGCGACCGGTATTCGCGTCGCACGATGTCCATCAGCTCGGGCACGGAGGTGGACGCCGCCTCCTTCTCGTAGGTGACGCCGCCACGCTGCATCAGCATGATCCGGTCGGCGATTTCCAGCGTCTGCGCGTAGTTGTGCATGATCATGACGATCGACAGGTTGCCCTTCGCCTTCAAGCGCAGGATCAGGTCGATGATCAGGCTGGCCTCGCGCGCGCCCATGGCCGCCAACGGCTCGTCCAGAAGCAGGATACGCGCGTCGGAGTTCACCGCGCGTGCCACCGCGATCGCCTGGCGCTGGCCGCCGGACAGCCGCTCGACGGGCAGGTCCACCGACGGCACGTGCACGCCGATCTCCTCGAGCAGCTCCGCCGTGCGACGGCGCATGGCGCGGTTGTTGAGCAACCGGAACGGGCCGGGATAAACGATCTCCCGGTTGAGAAACATGTTGTGGTAGATCGACAACCCGTTGGCGAGCGCCAGGTCCTGGTACACGCACTCGATGCCGAGCGCCCGCGCGTGGTCGACGGAGCGCAGCGCCACCTCCTGGCCGTGCACGAACAGCCGGCCTTCCGTCGGCGGCTGGTAGCCGGTCAGGATCTTCATCAGCGTCGACTTGCCGGCGCCGTTGTCGCCCAGCACGCCCAGGATCTCGCCTTCGCGCAGGTGCAAGGATACCCCGCGCAGCGCGGTGACGGCGCCGAACTGCTTGACGATGTTCTCCGCCCGAAGCGTTTCCGGCCGAAGCGTTTCCGGACGATCTGGCTGCGTGATGATCATGAGGCTGCTCCACCGCGGCGGAACCGGGTCACCTGTATGTTGAAGATCATGGCCAGCAAAATCGCCGCACCCAGGATGATGTTGAAGGTGAAGGCGTTGATGCCGATCAGGGTGAAGCCGTCATTCAACACGCCCAGCACCGCGGCGCCAATGAGCCCGCCGATGATGGTGCCGGATCCGCCGGCGAGCGAGGTGCCGCCGATGACGCCGGCGGCGACAGCCAGGAACATGATCTGGCTGCCGCCCGCCTGCGGGTCGATGGACGAGATGCGGAAATCCTCCAGCACGCCGGTGAAGCCGGACAGCACGGCGCTGAGCACGAAGTTGCCGATCTTGAGGCGTGTGACGTTGATTCCGGCCTCGCTGGCACCGATCGGGTTGCCGCCGGACGCCACCGTGTGCAGCCCCCACCGGGTGTTGCGCAGCACCGTGTGCATGATCGCCGCCAGCACCACGGCCCACAGGATCTCGCTGTAGCCCCAGTGGCCGAAGAAGCTCTGCAGTCGTGGGCTGCCTGGTGTGTCGACAGGCGTGCCCGCGGACAGCGTCAGGGTGATGCCGTTGAGCAGGAACATGGTGCCGAGCGTGGTGACGAAGCTCGGCACCCGAAGCAGCAGGGTCACGGCGCCATTGACCAGCCCGACCAAGGCGCTGGCCACCAGCCCCAGTAGCAGGCCGATGAACGGCGGCAGCCCGGCCACGGTCGCGAAGTGCATCACGAACGGCGCGAAGGCGAAGATCATCCCGGCGGACAGATCGATCTCGCCGCCGATCATCAGCATGATCTCGCCAAGCGAGATGATCGCGGCGGGTGCTATGAACTGCGACAGGTTTTCCAGGCTCGCCCGCGACAGGAGGAAGTCGCGGTCGACGCTTTCGAAGTAGATGACAAGCAGGATCAGGACGGCCAGGATGCTGGCCTCGCGCCAACGCAGCACGATGTCGAGCAGGCCCGCGCGAGGGGCCTGCGACAGTACTGCCGCGGTTCGCATACCGGACATCGGCGTTCGTCCTAGCCCGCGATCGCGCCGCTATGAGGCACGATCTGCGCCTGTGCCGACTTGCCCTCGTAGCGCGTCGAGGTGGATAGGTAGGGGTCGACGTTTTCCTTGGTGACGAACTTCAGGCCGGTGTTGATGTTGGCCGGACCCACCAGGCCACCGGACACCAGAAAGGTCGCCATCTCCATCACCGTGTAGAAGCCCTGGAGGTAGGGCTGCTGGTCGATGGTGAAGTCCATCGAGCCCTTCTTGATCAGCTCCAGCGTGCGCGGCAGCAGGTCGAAGCCGCCGCCATGCACGCCCTTCGCGGCCAGCCCGTACTGGTCCATGGTTTCCGCAATGCCCTGGGTGGTGCCCCCATCGACTGCGAACATGCCCTTCACGTGCTGGTGGCCCAGGTAGTACGACTTGACCTTGGAGATCTCCTCGTTGACCGTCGCCCCGGTGGCGACCACGTCGATGGTGATCGACTTGCCGGACTTCTTGATCACGTCGCTGGCGCCATCGAGGCGCGGCTGGATGTTGAGCTGGCCGGGGGTGGCAATGAACAGCGCGATCGGACCGCTGTCGATCAGGCTGACGATACGCTGACCCATCAGCACGCCGGCCTGGTAGAGGTCCTGACCGATATAGGCCAGGCGCTTGTTGCCGCTGCTGACCGGTGCATCCGCGTTGTAGGAGAACACCGGGATGCCGGCGGCGAGCGCCCGCTCCACCGGCTCGTTGAAGGCATGTGGATCGACGATCGACACGGCGATGGCACTGGCCTTGGCCGCCACCGCCGAGTTCACCGCGCTCACCATCTGGCCGACGTCGGAGGTGGTCGAGCCGGTCCACTGCGTCTGGCAGCCGAACAATGCTGCCGCGTCCGCCATCCCATACTGTGTTGGAGTAAAGAACGGGTTGGTCGCCACGTGGTTGACAAACACGAAGCGCCAGTTGGGGTGGCTCGGAAACGGCGCGTTGGTTGCGGCCTCAGCGGCGCGGGCGCCGCCAACCAGGGCCAAGGCGCCTCCGAGCAGGCCGCCCTGCAGCAGGCCACGGCGGGACTGCGCTGCCATGCCGATCCCGGTCAGGTCGGATATGGCTCTAGCTTCCGGTGATGCATCATCGGCCCTGGACATCATCATCTCCCGTCATTCGGGTCGTCAGCAGCCACCGTGGCAGTTACCGCAGCTTCCCGTTAGGCCGGAAACAGGCACCGCCACGACCGCCAAGTCAAGACAACCGGATCGTCCGGAGCAGTATTTGACCGACAAAACAAAACGGCCGGACTGGTGGTCCGGCCGCTCGCACCTATCCGCATCATGCAGGCGGCCGAGGCCGCCCAACATCAGTTAGCGTAGTCGTTCTCGCTTTCGACCGCGGGCCGCGGGCCGCTGTCCTGGCCCTTTGCGGACACGTCGCGCTCGACCAGCTCGATCACCGCCATGTCGGCGGCGTCGCCGTGGCGCATGCCCGCCTTCAGCACGCGGGTATAGCCGCCGCTGCGGGTCTTGTATCGTTCAGCGATGGCACCGAACAGCTTGGCGACGATGACGTCGTCGCGCAGCTGCGCGTAGGCCTGTCGACGCGCGTGCAGGCCGCCGCGCTTGCCCAGCGTGATCAGCTTCTCGGCAACCGGCCGCAGCTCCTTGGCCTTGGGCAGCGTGGTGGTGATCTGCTCGTGCTTGATCAGCGCCACCGCCATGTTCCTGAACATGGCGAGGCGGTGGGTGGAGGTAACGCCGAGCTTCCGGCCGGCAACACCGTGACGCATGGTGATCTGTTCCTGTTAAACGGTGTGCACTCAGAACGGCTCGTCGAGACGCTTGGCGAGATCCTCGATGTTCTCTGGTGGCCAGGTCGGCACGTTCATGCCGAGCGCGAGCCCCATGGCGGTGAGCACCTCCTTGATCTCGTTCAGCGACTTGCGGCCGAAGTTCGGCGTACGCAGCATCTCCTGCTCGGTCTTCTGCACCAGATCGCCGATATAAACGATGTTGTCGTTCTTCAGGCAGTTCGCCGAGCGCACCGACAGCTCCAGCTCATCGACCTTGCGCAGCAGGTTGCGGTTGAACGGCAGGTCATCCTGCGGCTCCTCGGTGCGGACCGGGCGCGGCTCGTCGAAGTTGATGAACAGCTGCAGCTGGTCCTGCAGGATGCGTGCGGCGAGCGCCACAGCGTCCTCAGGCGTCACCGCGCCGTTGGTTTCCACCGTCAGTAGAAGCTTGTCGTAGTCGGTCACCTGCCCGACGCGCGTCGGCTCAACCTTATACGAGCAACGACGTACCGGCGAGTAGATCGCGTCGATCGGGATCAGGCCGATCGGCGCGTCTTCCGGACGGTTGGCGGCAGCCGGAACGTATCCCTTGCCCAGGTTGACAGTGAACTCCATACCGAGCTTCACGCCGTCGTCCAGGGTGCAGATCACCAAGTCCGGGTTCATCACCTCGATGTCGTGCCCGACCTGGATCTGGCCGGCCTTGACCTCGCCCGGGCCGGTGGCCGTCAGCACCATGCGCTTTGGGCCTTCGCCGTGCATGCGAAGGGCCAGCTGCTTGATGTTGAGCACGATGTCGGTGACGTCCTCGCGGACGCCGGCGATGGAGGAGAACTCGTGCAGCACGCCGTCGATCTGGATCGCCGTCACCGCAGCGCCCTGCAGTGAGGACAGCAGGATGCGCCGGATCGCGTTGCCGAGCGTCATGCCGAAGCCGCGCTCCAGCGGCTCCGCAACGACGGTGGCGGTGCGCAACGGCTCGTTGCCGGACTCGATGTCCAGCTTCTCCGGTTTGATCAGGTTCTTCCAGTTGCTCTGGAGCGCCAAGGGCGTGGCCTTTCGTGACAAACAGTCGTCGCCTGCCTCACCCTCCAAAGGCAGGGTGACGCAGCGACGAGCGGAGCCGCCCAAGAGACCGGGCGGCGTTGGAAGGAGAGCTCGGGAGCCCTGTCGGACCCGTTAAACCCGGCGACGCTTGCGCGGGCGGCAACCGTTATGCGGCACCGGCGTCATGTCGCGAATCGCGGTGATCGAGAATCCTACGGCCTGCAACGCGCGCAACGCGCTCTCGCGACCGGAGCCCGGGCCAGACACCTCGATCTCGAGCGTCTCCATGCCATGCTCGCGCGCCTTCTTGCCGGCATCCTCGGCGGCAACCTGGGCTGCATAGGGCGTCGACTTGCGCGAGCCCTTGAAGCCTTGGCTGCCTGCGGACGACCAGGCGATCGCATTGCCTTGCGCGTCGGCGATGGTGATCATCGTGTTGTTGAAGGTGGACAGCACGTGCGCCACCCCGGAGATGATGTTCTTGCGTTCCTTCTTGCGGACGCGTGGGGCAGCGGCTTTCGCCATGGTGGTTCATCCTGCTTGTTCGTGGGGCGCCACGCGCCCGAAGAGGTTGCCTGCGAGTGTTCGAGGAAGGCTACTTGGTTGCCTTCTTCTTGCCCGCGATCGCCACGGCCTTGCCCTTGCGCGTGCGCGCGTTCGTGTGGGTGCGCTGGCCACGAACCGGCAGCCCGCGACGGTGACGCAGGCCGCGATAGGAGCCGAGGTCCATCAGGCGCTTGATGTTCATCGCCAGCTCGCGACGCAGGTCGCCCTCGACCCGGAAGTCGCGGTCAATCAGCTCGCGCACCTTGAGGACCTCGTCGTCCGACATCTCGTTGACCCGGCGCTCCGGCGGGATCGCGAGCTGCGTGCAGATCTGCTGCGCCTTCGCCGGCCCGATGCCGAAGATGTAGGTCAGGCCGATGACGACCCGTTTGGTGGTCGGTATGTTCACCCCGGCAATACGCGCCACGCCAGTCACTCCTCATGTCGCCCGGTGCAACCCAGGCCAGTCGATCCCAGCTCCAGCCAGGCATCCGGATATCGCTCGTCACGCGAGCATCAGCCGCTACGGCGCACGCTCCCGGATGATCGGGGTCGGTAGCCCTTGCGCTGCATCTCGTCTGGATGCAGGCTCTAAGCTCAACCGAGGGCGCGGACTATAGCGACGGGCTTCTCGAAGTCAACGAAGCGCAATCAAATCTTCGTGAGAGTATCGCCGGTTTTCGCTTTCGCCAACGCTTCATCGATGCTGACGCTCACCGTATCGATATCCGCCATGCCGTCGATGTCATATACCAGACCCTTAGCCCTGTAGAACGGCAGGATGGGTGCGGTGTCCTGCCGATAGGCTTCCAGCCTGGTCACGACCGTTTCGCGCTTGTCGTCTGCGCGGCGGCTGAACTCCCGGCTCCCGCACACGTCGCACACACCCGCAGCATGGGGCTGCTTGTATAGGTCGTGATAGCCGGCACCGCATTTGGAGCAGCTGTAGCGGCCCGCAATCCGTTCCGTCAGCGCCGTCTCGTTCACCAGCAGCAACAGCACAGCGTCGATCTTCGAGCCGCGGGAAGACAGCATCTCGTCCAGCACTTCCGCCTGCACCGTGGTGCGCGGGAACCCATCCAGGATGAAGCCGCGCGCACAGTCGGGACGATCGACCCGCCCGCCCAGCATCGCGATCAGGATCTCGTCGGAGACCAGCCCTCCCAGACCCATGATCTTCTTCACCTGCTGCCCAAGCGGGCTGTCGGCCTGCACCTCGGCGCGGAGCATGTCGCCGGTGGAGATCTGCGGGATCCCGTGCAGCAGCTCGATTCGCTTTGCCTGCGTGCCCTTGCCCGCCCCGGGGGGCCCGAGAAAGATCAGGTTCACCGCAGCCGCGCCTTTGGACGGGACTTGCGGATCAGTCCCTCATACTGGTGCGCCAGCAGGTGGGATTGGATCTGCGTCACCGTGTCCATGGTCACTGACACGATGATGATCAGGCTGGTGCCGCCGAAGTAGAACGGCACGTTGTAGCGGCTGATCAGGATCTGCGGCAGCAGGCACACCACCACCAGATAAAGCGCGCCGATCGTGGTCAGCCTGACCAGGATGCGGTCCAGATAGTCGGCGGTGTTAGCGCCCGGACGAATACCGGGGATGAAGCCGCCCTGCTTGCGCAGGTTGTCCGCCGTTTCTTGCGGGTTGAAGGCCACGGCGGCGTAGAAGTACGAGAAGAACAGGATCATCGCCGCATAGAAGATCATGTAGAGCGGCCGTCCCTGCCCAAGCTGCTGCGCCAGGAAGCCGAGCCAGTGCGGCAGGTTGGCGTTGCCGGACGCGAAGCCCGAGATCGTCACCGGAATCAGCAGCACCGACGAGGCGAAGATCGGCGGGATCACGCCGGCGGTGTTCACCTTGAGCGGCATGTGTGTGGCCTCGCCGCCGGTCATGCGGCTGCCGACCTGGCGCTTGGGATACTGGATCACGACCCGCCGCTGCGCCTGCTCCATGAACACGATGAACGCGATCACCGCAGCCGCCAACACAAGAAACAGCAGCACGAACACGGGCGACAGGCCGCCGGTGTAGCCGAGCTGGAACAGTGTCGCGAGCGCATGCGGCAGGTTGGCGACGATGCCGGCGAAGATGATCAGCGAGATGCCGTTGCCCACCCCCCGCGAGGTGATCTGCTCGCCCAGCCACATCAGGAACATCGTGCCCCCGACCAGGGTGACCACGCAGGAGAAGCGGAAGAACATCCCTGGGTCGATCACCGCGGTCACGCCACCGGCGCCGTGCATGGTCTCGAGCCCGACCGAAATGCCATAGGCCTGGAACAGCGCGATCAGCACCGTCAGGTAGCGCGTATA
>CAXSHC010000010.1:14765-21237 GCA_964236745.1 uncultured Acetobacteraceae bacterium | reverse complement strand
TGGTGGCGATGTGCGTCAACGACCTGGTGGTACAGGGCGCCGAGCCGTTGTTCTTCCTGGACTACTTCGCCACGGGCAAGCTCGCGGTGACCGACGCGGCCCGGGTGGTGGGCGGCATCGCCGAGGGCTGCCGGCTGTCGGGCTGCGCCCTGGTGGGCGGCGAAACCGCGGAGATGCCCGGCATGTATGCGCCCGGCCACTACGATCTGGCCGGCTTCGCGGTGGGAGCGGCGGAACGCGACGCGCTGCTTCCCGGCCGGATCGGGCATGGCGACCTCATCCTCGGCCTGCCGTCGAGCGGGGTGCATTCCAACGGCTTCTCGCTGGTGCGCGCCATCGTGGCACGGGCCGGGCTCGGCTGGGACGCGCCGGCGCCGTTCGCCGAGGGCATGTCGCTGGGCGAAGCGCTGATGGCGCCGACGCGGCTGTATGTGTCGGCGGTGCTGGCGCTGCATCGGGCCGGCTTGCTCAAGGGGGCGGCACACATCACCGGCGGTGGCCTGCCCGGCAACCTGCCGCGCATGCTGCCGGCGGGGGTGACGGCGGTGCTGGACGGCGGCGCCTGGACAATGCCGCCGGTGTTCTCCTGGCTGGCGCAGGCGGGCGGGGTGGCGCCGGACGAGATGCTGCGCGTGTTCAACTGCGGCATCGGCATGGCGCTGGTGGTGTCCAACGTGGTCAACGCGTCCGCGCTGCTGTCCGAGCTCGGCGAGCCGTTCGCCCTGATCGGCCGCATCGAGCAGGCCCCGGGCCCGGACGCGCCGCCTTCCCTGCGCTTCTCGCACGACCCCGCGTTCTGATGCCCCGCACCCGGGTCGCGGTGCTGGCCAGCGGCCGCGGCAGCAACATGACCGCCCTGCTGGACGCCGCCCGCGACCCCGCCTACCCGGCCGAAATCGCGTTGGTGCTGAGCAACAATCCCGACGCCCCGGCGCTCCGCACCGCCGCCCAGGCCGGGATCGCGGCGCGGGCGATCGACCACCGGCCCTACCGCGGCGACCGCGAAGCGCACGAGCGCGCGATCGACGCGGCGCTGCAGGAAGCCGGCATCGGCTGCGTGTGCCTGGCCGGCTACATGCGGCTGCTGACCCCGTGGCTGACCGGTCGCTGGAACGGCCGGATGCTGAACATCCATCCAAGCCTGCTGCCGGCCCATCCCGGCCTGCACACCCACCAGCGCGTGCTGGAGGCGGGCGACGCACGGCACGGCTGCACCGTGCACCTGGTCACGGAAGGCATGGACGAGGGTCCGATCCTGGGCCAGGCGATCGTGCCGGTGCTGCCGGGCGACACGCCGGATATCCTGGCCGCCAGGGTGCTGGCGGAGGAGCACCGGCTGTATCCGGCGGTGCTGGCCCGGCACCTAGCTCGGGTGGCAGCATTGCCGGACGCGTAGGAATACGCGGGTGCGTCATCGGCTTTCGGGACCGGATCCGGTCCTGGTTCCACGCCTGCTGGCGGCGCTATTCTGCGTGTATGCCGCGGTCGCGGTGCCGGCGGTCGCCCTGCTGATGCCGCCGTTCCAGGCGGCGGACGAGCTGAACCACGCCGCGCGGGCGAACCAGATCGCGTCCGGCGGCCTGCTCGCGTCGCGCCTCGACGACGACAACAGGTCCGGCGGCATCGTCGATCAAGGGCTGGACCGGCTGGCGACCACGGTTGACGGCGTGCGCTTCCACCGCGAGGTCAAGGAAACCCGGGCGATGGCCGATCGCGCCGCCGCGGTCGGCTGGGGCGGCAGAAGCGCGATGTCGTTCCCCAACACCGCGATCTACCCGCCGCTGCTTTATCTGCCCTCGGCTCTGGGCCAGGCGGCAGCCAGGCTCGCCGGGGTGTCGGTGCTGCACGGGATGCTGTTGTCGCGTCTGCTGAACGGCGTGGCCAGCGTGACCATCGCCGCTGCCGCGATCTGCTTGTCCGGCAGCCTAGCGCCGCTGTTGTTCACCCTGTGCTGCCTGCCGATGACGCTGGCGCTGTTCGGCTCCATGTCGCAGGACGGTCCGATGATCGCCTGCTCGGCGCTGTCCGCGGTGCTGCTGGCCCGTGCGCCGGGGCTCCGGCGCGGCTTCGGCCTGGGCTGCGCGGCGCTGGCGGTCGTGGCCATGGCGCGGCCGACCTATGCTCCGCTGTGCCTGCTGCCCTTGCTGTCGTCCGTCCCGCTGCGCGCCCGGCTGGCAGGGGCTGGCGGCGCAATGGCGGCGGTGCTGGGCTGGACCCTGCTCGCGGATCGTTTCGTCCTGCCGCACCGGGCGTCGTCGCAGATGGCGGGGCAGATGCACGCCCTGGTCCTGCATCCCGGGATCTGCGCCACCCTGCTCCGCACCACGGTGCAGACCCAGTGGAGCCAGGGCTGCGTGTACTGCCGGGAAGCCGTGGGCGTGCTCGGCTGGCTCGATACGCCGCTGCCGAACCCGTACTACGCTCTGACCGGCCTGATGCTGCTGGCGGCTCTTCTCGCCTCGCGCACGCCCGGACCGCTCGGCACGCGAAGCCGGATCGCCGTGGCCGGCCTGGTCGCCGCGGCGGTCGGTGCCATCTTCGCGCTGCAGTACCTGAGCTGGAGCCCGATCGGCAGCCGCACGATCGACGGGGTGCAGGGCCGCTACTTCCTGCCGCTGCTGCCATTTCTGGCCCTGACACTGCCCCATGGCCGCCCGCGCCTGCCATCCTGGGCTTTCGCGGCGTTGTGCTTCTATCCGGCGCTGTCGATCGTGGTGATGCTGCGGGCGATCGTGTTCCGCTACTACCTGTAGGCCGGGCGTCGGCGCATCAGGATCCACGCGGCGCCGACGCAGAGCAGGTTGACCAGCGCCAGGTACCAGGCCGGCGATACCGGATCGCCGGTGGAGTGGATCAGCGCGGTGAACACGATCTGCGCGGTGCCGCCGAAGCAGGAGATGGCGACGGCGTAGAGCAGCCCGAACCCGGTGGAGCGCACCGCGGGCGGGAACATCTCCACCAGCAGCACCAGGCTGGCGGCGAAGCTGCCGACCTGCAGCACCGCGATCACCGCCACCACGACCCCGAACACCCAAGCGGACGGATGGGCATGCAGCAGCATCAGCATCGGCACGATCAGCAGCGCCAGCAGCAGCCGCGGCAGCAGGATCACGGCGAACCGTCCGGTGCGGTCGGACAGGATGCCTCCGGCCAGCGCCGCCAGCGCCCCGAACAGCCCGGCCAGCACGGTGCCGAGCAGGGCGAGGGGCGTCGGCATGTGCAGCGCCACCAGGGCGTAGGTGGTGACGTAGTTCAAGAAGTACTGGCTGACGGTGCCGGCGACCAGCAGCATCACCGCGCACGCCAGGGACAGCGCGCCGCTGCTGCAGAGCAGGGCCAGGCGGCCGGAAGCGGGCCCGGGCGGCAGCAGCGGCGCTTCGCTGCCGAGCCCGGCGCGCAGGAACAGGCCGACCGGCACCAGCAGGGCGCCGAGGGCGAAAGGCACCCGCCAGCCCCAGCCCGTCATCGCCGCGTTGCCCAGCAGGACGGTGGCGAGCAGGCCGATCAGGCCGCCGGCGAGCTGCGCCAGGCTCTGGCTGGCGGACTGCCAGGACGCGTACAGCCCGCTGCGGCCGGGCGGCGCGTTTTCCAGCAGAAAGGTGGTGGCGGGGCCGACCTCGGCGCCCCAGGCCAGGCCCTGGATCAGGCGGGCCAGCACCAGCAGCGCCGGTGCGGCGACGCCGATGCGGTCGTAGCCCGGCAGTACCGCGATCAGGAGGCTGCCGAGCCCCATCAGGGTGAGCGAGACCAGCATCCCGGCACGGCGGCCGCGCCGGTCGGCGACCAGCCCGACCAGGAGCGCGCCCACCGGGCGGGTGACGAAGCCGATGCCGAAGGTCGCGACCGACAGCAGCAGCGACACGAACGGGTCGCGGGCGGGAAAGAACACCCGCCCGATCATCACCGCGAAGGTGCCGTAGGCGATGAAGTCGAACACCTCGAGCAGGTTGCCCGCCACCGCAGCCACGATGACGGGCCAGCCGGCCCGGGGCTGGGAAGCGCTCAGGGCAGGATTTCGGTGCCGGCGAAGAAGAAGGCGATCTCGGTGGCGGCGTTCTCGGCGCTGTCCGAGCCGTGCACCGAGTTAGCCTCGATGCTTTCGGCGAACTGCGCGCGGACCGTGTGCGGCTCGGCCTTCTTGGGGTCGGTGGCGCCCATCACCTCGCGGTGCTTCGCCACCGCGTTGTCGCCTTCCAGCACCTGCACCACCACCGGCGCTGCCGTCATCGACGACACCAGGCTGCCGTAGAACGGGCGCTCCTTGTGCACGGCGTAGAACGCGCCGGCCTCGGCGTCGGACAGCCGGATGCGCTTCTGCGCCACGATGCGCAGGCCCGCTTCCTCGAACAGGGTGTTGATCTTGCCGGTAAGGTTGCGCCGGGTCGCGTCCGGCTTGAGGATCGACAGGGTGCGCTCGGTCGCCATGGTGGTGTCTCCTGTATGCAGCGAATGGATCGCGCGCCGCTTAGAACAAAAACCGGGCGCCCGCCACTGCACCGGCTGCTAGAAGTGGTGTCGTCACCTCCGGAGCATTCCACGCTTGAGCCTGCTGGTCATCTCCGCGCTGACGCTGCGCATCGGCGGGCGCACCCTGCTGGACCGCGCCGACCTGTCCGTCGAGCCGGGACGGCGGATCGGGCTGGTCGGGCGCAACGGCGCGGGCAAGTCCACGCTGCTGGCGGCGATCGCCGGCGACATGGAGCCCGATGGCGGCGAGATCCGCCTGTCCAGCCGCGCCCGCATGGCGCGCGTGCGGCAGGAAGCGCCGTCGGGGCCGTTGTCGCTGGTCGACACCGTGCTGGCGGGCGATGCGGAGCGCACGGCGTTGCTGGAGAAAGCGGCGCTGGCGGAAGCGGCGCCCGGGGAAGCAGCGACGGGGGAAGCGGCGCATGGGGACGGCGCGGGGCTGGCCGACATCCACGAGCGGCTGCGCGCGATCGGCGCCGACAGCGCGCCAGCTCGTGCCGCTGCCATCCTGTCCGGGCTCGGCTTCGACGCGGACGCGCAGGCGCGCGCGGTGGACGACTTTTCCGGCGGCTGGCGCATGCGCGTGGCGCTGGCGACGGCGCTGTTCCTGAACCCCGACCTGCTTCTGCTGGACGAGCCGACCAACCACCTCGACCTGGAAGCGACCTTGTGGCTTGAAGGCTGGCTGGCGCGCTTCCCCGGTGCGGCGCTGATTGTCAGCCACGACCGCGGCCTGCTGGACCGCGCGGTGGAAGCGATCGCCCATCTCGACCGCGGCAGGCTGAGCCTCACTCCCGGCGGCTACGACGAGTTCGTGCGCATACGCACCGAGCAGGCGCTGCAGCAGAACCGCGCCGCCGAGCGGATCGCGGCGCAGCGGGCGCACATGCAGTCGTTCGTGGACCGGTTCCGCGCCAAGGCCACCAAGGCGCGGCAGGCGCAGGCACGGATCAAGGCGCTGGAACGGCTGCCGGCGCTCGAAAGCGTGGTCGAGGACGCGCCCACCCGCTTCGCGTTCCCCGAGCCGGTGCCGCTGCCGCCGCCGATGCTGGTGCTGGAGCGCGCGTCCGCCGGCTATGACGGGCGGGTGGTGCTCGCCGGCATGTCGCTCAGGGTGGACATGGAGGACCGGATCGCCCTGCTCGGCGCCAACGGCAACGGCAAGTCCACCTTTGCCAAGCTGCTTGCAGGCCGGCTTGCGCCCGTGTCTGGCACGGTGCGGCACAGTTCGAAGCTCAGGGTGGGGTATTTCGCCCAGCACCAGGCGGAGGAGCTGGTGCCCGACGAAAGCCCGGTGCTGCACATGGCGCGCGCCCTGCCTGCGGCGCTGCCGACCGCGTTGCGCGCCCAGCTCGCCCGGTTCGGGCTCGACGCCAACCGCGCCGACACGCCGGCGCGCGACCTGTCGGGCGGCGAGAAGGCACGGCTGCTGCTGGCGCTGGCGACGCGGGATGCGCCGCAGCTGCTGATCCTGGACGAGCCCACCAACCATCTCGACCTCGATGCCCGCGACGCGCTGATCCGGGCGCTGGCCGAGTTCGAGGGGGCGGTGCTGCTGATCAGCCACGATCCGCACCTAGTGGAGCTGGTGGCGGACCGGCTCTGGCTGGTGGGCGACGGACGGGTGCAGCCGTTCGACGGCGACATGGCGGATTACCGCGTGCTGCTCGCCGAGCGTGCCCGGGCGGCCGCGCGCGCGGCACCAACCGAGCCGGGGGCCCGGGCGGTGCCGGTGCGCGCCGACGAGCGGCGCGACCGTGCGGAAGCGCGCCGCGCGCTGGCGCCGGTGCGCAAGCGCGCGCGTGACGCGGAAGCGCTGCTGGGCAAGCTGGGGGAAGAACGGCGCATGCTGGAAACGCGCCTGGCCGACCCCGCCTTCTATGCGCCCGGCAAGGCGGACGAGGTGGCCCGCGTCAACACGCGCCTCGCCGCCGTCGGCCGTGCGGAAGCGGCGGCCGAGGCGGACTGGCTCGACGCCGAGCAGGAGCTGGAAGCGGCCTCCTAG
>CAXSHC010000010.1:5434-14665 GCA_964236745.1 uncultured Acetobacteraceae bacterium | reverse complement strand
TGGCCGGGAATCCAGCGGCCGTAATGCGGGCGCCAGGCGACGTAGTGGCCGCGACGCCAGACATAGGCGGCGCCGTTCCATTCCCAGCCGCCGCCCTGCCACGCCAAACGCTCGCCGGGCGGTGGCGGTGGTGGCGGCGCCTCGTACTGCGGCGGCGGAATGGGGGCATAGCCATAAGGCTGGGCGGCCGCCTGCCCGGCGGCGGCAAGGCAGCCGAACAGCGCCAGCGCCGAAACGATCCGGTTGCGGGTGCGCATGGGTTGGGTTCTCCATCAAAGCGGCCGTGCCTTGTTGCCGGCGCGGAACAAGGCGCAGCCTCAGCAGGCATGATGGCAGCAACACGGCGGAGTCGGCCGCGAACTGCGTTCTTTACGCAAATTTAAGCCGCCCCGGCGAGACTGCATCTGCCGCCCACAGCGAGATGCAAGCAGATGGACACGATCTTTCTCGACCCTGACATCAAGAGCCGGACCGGAACCGGCTGCGTCGGATGCCAAGGCGACCGCTTCGACACCCCGATCACGATGGCGTTCCAGCCGATCCTGGATGCGACGGGGCGGGTGTTCGCGCACGAGGCGCTGGTGCGCGGCACCAATGGCGAAGGGGCCGGCGAGATCCTGTCGCGCGTGAACGAGACCAACCGCTACGCCTTCGAGCAGCTTTGCCGCATCACCGCCATCGACACCGCAGCCCGCCTGGGCCTGCGCGACGGGGGTGCCATGCTGTCCATCAACTTCAGCCCCAACGCGATCTACGAGCCCGTGCGCTGCCTGGCCAGCAGCCTGGCGGCGGCCAGGCGGGTCGGCCTGCCCAACCACATGATCCTGTTCGAGATCACCGAGAATGAGCGCCTGCGCGACCCGCGCCACCTGCGGGACATCGTGTCCAGCTACCGCGGCCTGGGCTTCAAGGTCGCGATCGACGATTTCGGCGCGGGCTTCTCCAACCTCGACCTGCTGGCCGGTTTCCAGCCCGACCTGATCAAGCTCGACATGCACCTGATCCGCAACATCGACACCGACCCGGTGCGCCAGGCGATCCTGCGCAGCATGATCGGGCTGTGCCGCGAGCTCGGCATCGCCCTGGTGGCGGAAGGCGTGGAGGAGGTGGCCGAGTACCGGACGCTGCAGGGTCTCGGCATCGAGCTGTTCCAGGGCTACCTGTTCGCCCGCCCCGGGCTCAGGACGCTGCCGGTGCCGGTGATGCCGCCCGGTTGACGGCCTGTTCCCGGGAACGGGGCGCGATTTACAGCGTCACCCGGAGCGGCGCTAATGCGCCATGTCCTCCACTTGTCCTGCCGGTTGCTGCCCGTGAGCGGGCCAACCCAGCCGCGCGTCATCCTGGTCACCGGCGCCTCGTCCGGGATCGGGCTGTGCAGCGCCGCCCTGTTCGCCGCCCGTGGCTGGCGGGTTGGGCTGGTTTCGCGCAGCGCCGAGGGCCTGGCCGCCGCGGCCCGGCTGATCGCGCAGCGTTCTCCCGATGCGATGGTCGCCTGCGCCGTGGCCGACGTCGCCGACAGCGAGGCTCTTGCCGCAGCGGCGCGCGCGGTGGTGGCAGCGCTCGGACCGATCGAGGTGTGGGTCAACGCGGCGGGCAATGGTGTTTATGGTCATTTCCGCGACGTGCCGGAGGCGGAATACCGGCGTGTCACCGATGTGACCTATCACGGCACCGTCAACGGCAGCCGGATCGCGTTATCGCACATGATGCCGCGGGACGAAGGCACGATCGTCAACGTGTGCTCGGCGGTGGTGTTCCACGGCGTGCCGCTGATGACGTCCTATGCCGGGGCCAAGGCGGCGGTGCGTGCGTTCGGGCAGTCGCTGCGCATCGAGCTGCGTCTCGCGGGCAGCCATGTGCGCGTGGCGACCTTGATCCCGCCCGCGATCAACACGCCATTCTTCGACCACGCCCCGTCGCACATGGGCTTCCCGGCCCGGCCGGTGCCGCCGGTGTACCGGACCGAGGTGGCGGCGCAGGGGGTGTGGCTGTGCGCCACGGGGCGCGGCGGGGAACTGCTCCTGACCGGGGTGGTGCAGGCCTATTCGCGCATCGCCCGGTTGTCGCCCCGGCTTGCCGGCTACCTGGTGTCGCGCAGCGACTTCGCATCCGAGATGCCGCGCGACGAGAACTGCGCGCGCGACCGGGTGCCGTGCCTGTTCGCCACGCGCACGGGCGGGCATTCCATGCACGGGCCGTTCGGGGACCGCGCGCGCAGGTGGAGCAGCCAGGTCTGGCTCGCCGGCATCTTGGGCCGGCAGCGGGGCGTCAGCCGGGACCGACCAGCCGCTCCGTCGCCGCCAGCACGCGCGCCCGCAGCGCCGGATCCCGCGCCAGCCGGTTCGGCGCCACGAAGGCGCGCCGCTTCAGATAGCGTCCGCTGACCCCGTCCAGCTCCGGCGAAAGGGCCACGTGCAGCGGCGTGTCGGCACCCTGCGCTTCGCTCAGTGCAACCTGTGACAGCAGCCGCCATGCCGCCTGGTCGATGCCGCCGCTGCGCACCAGCCCGGTCGCGACCAGTCCGGGATGAACGACGTTCAAGGTGACGCCGGTGCCGGTCGTCGCCCGCGCCGTCTCGGTCGTGGTCATCAGCAGGGCGAGCTTGGAGCGGGCATAGGCACGGGTCATGCGCCAGCCGTGCCTGAGTTCAAGGTTATCCGGGTCGATACGCGCCTGGTCCGAGCTGGAAGAGCCGGTCATCACCACCCGCCCGCGCCCGGACGCCTGCAGGACGGGCAGCAGGGCCCGGGTGAGCACGAACGGCGCCAGGTGGTTCACCGCTAGGGTGAGCTCGTGGCCTTCCGTCGTCTCGACCCGCTGTGGCGACAGGAGCCCGGCATTGTTCACCAGCACGTCGAGCGTGGGAGCGAGGGCGCGTATCTCGGCTGCCGCCCGCCTGGCTTCCGACAGCATCGACAGGTCGGCGGTGATGGCGAGCGGCTGCGTGCCGGTGCGCCCGGCGATCCAGCCGGACACATCCCGCAGCCGCTGCTCGTTGCGCCCGACCAACACCACGCGCAGGCCGGAACCCGCCAGGCCGAGCGCGATCCATCGTCCAAGCCCGCCGGTGCCGCCGGTGACAACGGCGGTCCGGAGGCTCGGAAGGGTCAGCGGCGGGCCTTGCGTGCGGCGTAGCGCGCGTCGCGTGCCGCCTTCTGCTCCAGCTTCAGCAGGGCTTCGCGGCGCAGCGCTTCCGCGGCGGCGGCTTCCTCTTCCTTGCGTTGCTGTGCTTCGGCCGCGAGCGCCGCCTCGCGCTCGGCCGCCTGACGGGCGGCTTCCGCTTCGCGCTCGACGCGGCGCTCGGCCATGCGCACCTCGCGCGCGTCGGCGATCGCCTTCCGCTCGGCCGCGCGGGCCTGCACGTCGGGATCGTCCGCGGCGGGACGGGACTGGAACTTGGCGAGAATGGCGCGCTTGGCATCAGCCGATGCGGTCTGCCGCTCGCCGAACTTGTTTCCCTTGAAGATGGTAGTAACCCTCGATCGTGTTGGTGGAACCTGCGGCAGGCAGCTGATGACGATCCCGCCGCTGTCAAGCCGTATAACAAAAACCCGCTTGCGTCGCGACAGGACGATCGCACATATCCGCCTGCCAGAAGCAGGGACGCCATGCAGCGACAACAAGACGGTGGGTCGCACGACGTCCTTCTGACCGGCAGCAACGGATTTCTCGGGTCGCAGTTCGTCACGGCCTGGCTGCAGCGCCATCCTGCCTCGCGCGCCGCCTGCCTGGTACGCGCCCCGGACGACGAAGCCGCGGATGCCCGGCTGAAGGCGGCGCTGCTCCAGGCCGGCGAGGACCGCGACGCGCAGGCGGGGCTCGACGAGGCGATCGGGCGCGCGACGGCGATACGCGGCGTCCTCGGCGACTCGGATGCCGGCTGGCTCGACGACGTGGCGCGCTGGCGCGATGGATCCGACCGGCCGCTCCGGGTCGTGCATTGCGCGGCCAACCTGTCCTTCCGCCCGTCGGACCGCGACGCCGTGCGCGCGGTCAACATCGACGGCACGCGGTTCATGCTGGACGCCGCCAGCCGCCTCGGCGCCTCGGAGTTCAACTACGTCAGCACCGCCTATGTCGCCGGCGACCAGGAAGGCCTGATCCTGGAAGACGAGCACGCGGACCGGCCGCCCGGCTTCAGCAACGCCTACGAGGAAAGCAAGTGGGAAGCCGAAGCGCTGGTGCGAGGCCATGGCGCCCGCAACGGCCTGCCCTTCCGCATCCTGCGGCCCAGCATCATCATCGGCCATTCCGTGACCTACCGCCTGTCCGCGCTGTCCGGCTTCTACAAGGTAGTGGAAACCATGCTGGCGCTGGGCCGGATGCCGCGTACGCGCGGCAGGGTGATCCTTCTGCCGGTGCCGCGCGACTCGACCCTGGACCTGATCCCGGTCGACACGGTGGTGGCGGAAATGATGGCGCTGATGGAGGCGGGGCCGTCCACCCTCGGCCACGCCTTCCACCTGACCAGCGACACGCCGCTGCCGCTGGTGGGGGTGCTGGACGCATTGTCGCCGCTGGCCGGGCTCACCATCGGCCAGACCGACGAAACGGCGGTCGACAAGCTGGCCGAGCTGGTGATGCAACGGCTGCGCCATTACGCGCCGTACCTGGGTCAGATCCGCCATTTCGATCGGCGCAACGTTCGCGCCGCCGGGATCGCGCCGCAGCCGTTGTTCGACGTCGAGGGCCTGCGCCCTTACGTCACCAGTTTCATCGGCCACGCGGCCTGACCGCTCCGGCCGCAGCGGCCGGACGGGCTCAGTGCCCGAAATGCGAGGCCAGGCCGCCTGCGGTCGGGCTGGCACCGGTATAGGCGCTGCCGAACGGCGCGATAAAGGCGCCGGTCTGGGCGTCGAAGCCGTCCCTGACAGACTGGTCGCCCGAGATCTTGTAGCGTCCCAGATGGGGCCCGGGCTTGTCCGGCGGCGGGCCCAGCGGCGCGCCCGGTATCGGAGCTGCCTCGAAATGGTGGCGGCGACCCAGCACGGTGAGGCTCTCGTCCGGGGCCGGGCGAGCGGCAGTGGCGGCCGGCGCCGACCCGGCCTGCCGCGCCCAGGCGCCCGCCGGAACGCCCAGCGCCAGCGCCACAGCCAGCGCCACGGCGATCGCGGGGGCGGCGATCCGGCGCAGCGGGTCGAGGTCGAGCTGGATCATGGGATCTCCCGGTCGACCACGCGGTCGGCGCTGATGCTGTAGTCGCTCCGGCAGGCCCGGAACAAGGCAGGGGCCCAGAGCCGGAGGTAGCGGCGGCGGATGGCGCCTGCCGCGACGGGTGTTCCAGGGATTGGGTTGGCAGACGACGAAACTCCTGCTGGTATGCGACGCTGAAACGGCAAAATAACGTCAACAAGGTCCCGCCGCCTTATGCCCTTCATGCCTGCAGGGACCATGGCCCTGCTCGTCCCGCTTCTGATGGCGGTGCTTTGCGAGGCGACGTTCCGGCAGCAGCCGCACGTTTCGCTTCGGCTGCTTCTGCTGGGATCGCTGTGCGCCGTTGCCGCGCTGGCGACGGCACGGTTCGGGTCCTGGATCATGACGCCTGCGATGGCACTCGGCCTGCTGGCTTCCGGGCTCTGCTGGCAGGCCTGCGCTGGGTTGTTCGGACGGCGGCCGCACCCGGGATGGCTGGCGGCGGCGCCCTTGGTGTGGCTGGCGGTTCGCGCGATGCCGTGGGCACCTGTCGGCATCGGCTCGGTCGTGGTGGCGCTGGTTCTCGACCACGCGCTGACGCTGTGCTGCCTTTTCGCGCTGGTGCGGGCACCCCGTCAGGGCATCGGCCAGCGCGGCCTGATCGCCGCCACGATCCTGCACGCGCTGGTCGCCGGGCTGTTCCTCCTTGCCGTGCTGGTTCCGCTTTCCGGCTGGATCGCGACGGCAACCCTGTTCCTGACCATCGAGACCCTGGCGCGCACCGTGCTCTGGCCGGGGTTCGGCCTGATCGCGGTGCTGGAGATGGCGGGCCTGCGCGACGAGCTGGGCGGCGTGCTGAACCGGCGCGGCTTCTGGCGAGCGGCGGAGCAGATCGGCCAGCGCACCGTCCTGTTGTTCGACATCGACCACTTCAAGCGCATCAACGACACCCTTGGCCATGCCGCCGGCGACGAGGTGATACGGCGCTTCTCGGCCCTGGCGAGCCGGGCGCTGGGGGAGGACACCGTGTTCGGGCGCATCGGCGGCGAGGAATTCGCTGCCGCCCTCGCCGGGGTGTCACCGGTGCAGGCACGCCAGGTGGCCGAACGAGTGCGGCTCGTCTGCGCGGAGGTGGGCGAGAACGTCACCGTCAGCGTCGGCATCAGCCCGCCCAGCCGGCTGGGGACAGCCCCGGGCGACCAGATGGCACTGGGCGACCAGATGGCGCTGGCCGACCGCGCCCTTTACCGCGCCAAGCGGCTGGGCCGGAACTGCACGGTGATGCACGTCGACGACCACGCCAACACGGTGGGCAGGCAGGGTGGGCAGGCACGCCGGCGAGGCGGCACGGCGGAAAGCACGTGAGACACAAGCCGTTGCTACAACGCCGCCAGCACCGACTCCACGACGTGGCGCACGTCGTGCGCGTCGAGCTCGGGGTGCATCGGCAGGGCCAGGATCCGGCCGGACAGGTTCTCCGACACCGGAAGCGGGACGCCGTCATGGTGCGGCCGGTAGGCCGGCTGCAGGTGCAACGGGCGAGGATAGTAGATCGCGGTCGGCACGCCGCGTGTCCGGAGCGCCGCCTGGAGCGCGTCGCGCGCGTGCGGGGAAGGCAGCAGGACCGCATAGACCGCCCAGGCGCTTCCACCTCCCGGCACGCGCTGCGGCGGCAGCAGGCGGCCCGCGCCCGCCGCAGCCAGAGCTGAGTCGTAGGCGCAGGCGATTTCCTCGCGACGGGCCAGCTCGTGCTCGAACACGTCGAGCTTGGCCAGCAGCACCGCCGCCTGCAGCGTGTCGAGCCTGCCGTTCATGCCGGTGCGCAGCACCTCGTAGCGTGTCTCGCCTTCGCCGTGCGAGCGCAGGGAGCGATACAAGCAGGCGCGATCCGGATCGTCGGTCAGCAGTGCCCCGCCGTCGCCGTAGCCACCGAGCGGCTTGGACGGGAAGAAGCTGATCGCGGTGGCGTCGGCCTCGCGGCCGAGGCGCGTGCCGTCGAGGCTGCCGCCGAACGATTGCGCGCAGTCGTCGAGCAGGAACATTTCCCCGCCTGCGATCCGGCGCAGCTCCGGCCAAGGAGCGGGCTGGCCGAACAGATCCACGCCGATGATCGCCGCCGGGCGCAGCCGGCCTTCGGCCCGGACCCGGTCGATCCGCTGCCGCAGGTGGTCGGGATCGATCTGGAAGGTGCGCGGGTGAACGTCCACGAACACCGGGGTCGCGCCCAGCAACAGGGGCACCTCGGCGGTGGCGGTGTAGGTGAAGGCGGGCAGGAACACGGCGCAGCCGGGGCCGATGCCGGCCGCCATCATCGCGATCTGCAGCGCGTCGGTGCCGGAGCTCAGCCCCACGCAGTGGGCGGCGCCGCAGAACGCGGCCAACCGAGCTTCCAGCTCCCCCACCTCCGGCCCGAGCACGAACTGGCAGTGGTCGAGCACCGCGTCCAGACGGAACCGCAAGGCCGGGGCGATCCGCGCCTGCTGCTTCTTCAGGTCGAGGAACGCGACCGTCCGGGAGGGGTCGCTCATGGGATCAGTTCCTTGTCGGGCGATCGCGGCGTGGCCGCGGGGTCGGGCGATGCCGGCGCGGCCGGGCGCCCGGCAGCCGGCACGGTGCCGTCGGGGTTGTGCGCGAACTCGGGCACCAGCCGCTTGAGCAGGGCCAGCGCCTCGTCCGGACGGCCGGCGCGGCAGGCGCTGCCGATCGCGTCCAGCGCCTGCCCGACCGCCTGGGCGTCCTCGGTGCGCGGGGTCGCCATCAACAGGCCCGGATGGCCGGTCGGCAGCGGCGGCTCGTGGCCGTGGAACAGCTCCTCGAACAGCTTCTCGCCCGGGCGCAGGCCGGTGTACTGGATCGGCACGTCCTGTTCCGGACGAAGGCCGGCAAGGCGGATCATCTGGCGCGCCAGGTCGTCGATCCGCACCGGCTCGCCCATGTCGAGCACGAAGATGCCGCCGTTCCGGAGCAGCGCCTCGGTCTGGCCTCCCGTTTGCCCATCCGGCCGGTCACCGATATCGGCGGCGCCGACGGCGCTCGCTTGCAGCACCAGCCCGACCGCCTCGGACACGGTCATGAAGTAGCGCTGCATGTCGGGGTGGGTGACGGTGAGCGGGCCGCCGCGCTCGAGCTGGCGGCGGAACAGCGGCACCACGGAGCCGGTGGAGCCCAGCACGTTGCCGAAGCGCACGGTGACGCAGCGCAGGCCCCCGCCCCCCTGCCTGGCGGCGATGTCCAGCGATTGGCAGTACATCTCGGCCGCCCGCTTGGAGGCGCCCATCAGGCTGCTCGGGTTGACCGCCTTGTCGGTGGAGATCAGCACCATCTCGGCGGTGCCGGCATCCCGTGCCGCGTCGGCCACCTCGCGGGTGCCGACGATGTTGGTCAGCATGCCCTCGGACGGGTTGGCTTCCACGATCGGCACATGCTTCAGGGCGGCGGCGTGGAACACGATCTCCGGGTGGTGCTCGTCGAACAGGGCCCGCAGCCGCGTGCGGTCGCGTATGTCCGCCACCACGCTTCGTTTTGGCACCTGCGGCGCCCGTTCGGCGAGCTCCAGGTCGACCTGCCACAGCGCGAACTCGCCGTGGTCGAGCAGCACCAGCAGCTCGGGGCCAAGCCCCGCCACCTGACGCGCCAGCTCGGCACCGATGGTGCCGCCGGCGCCGGTCACCAATACCCGGCGCCCGGCGACCAGGCGTGCCATCGCGGCGCGGTCGAGCGCCACCTGCGGCCGGTTCAGCAGGTCCTCGATCGCCACCGGGCGCAGCTCGACCCGGTTGGCGGGCGACAACGCGGTCGGATCCGGCACCCGTCCCACCGGGACGCCGAGCCGCTCGGCGGCACGGATCACGGCGGCGAGGTCGGCGCCCCGCAGCTCGGGATCGGTGACGATCAGCCCGTCCGGACGGGCTTGCTGCCGGTCGAGCCGGTCCAGCACCGCGTCGGCGTCGCCCAGCGTGCCCAGGATCGGCACGCCGTGGATGCGCCGTCCCGGCTGGTGCCGGCCGCGTGCCAGCAGGCCGACCACGCGAAGCGGCGTCGCGCGCTCGCGTCGCACCGCGCGGATGAACAGGTCCGCGGCCTCGTCGGCGCCGACCA
>CAXSHC010000010.1:0-5424 GCA_964236745.1 uncultured Acetobacteraceae bacterium | reverse complement strand
CTGCGTGGCCACGGCGCTGCCGCCGATCGGGCGGCCCTGCGACAGGCGGTAGACGATGCGCAGGCTGCCGAGCAGCACCAGCAGGGTCAGGGCGTGGATGATGGGAAAGGTGATGCTGGGCAGGCGGAAACCGGTGGCGAGCAGCAGAAGCGCGAACAAGGCGGCGCTGGCGACGGAGGCGCCGGCGATGCCGAGCAGGTCGGCGACGCCGGAGAAGCGCCAGTACTGCTGTGGCATGCGGAATGGCACGCCGCCCACCACCAAAGTGATGGCGCCGCCGGCCAGGAACCAGAGCGGGTGGATCAGGCCACCCTGCGGGTCGGCCAGCCAGCGCGCGATCGGCGCCGCGATCGCCGCCAGCGTGCCGTCCAGCAGCACGTTGACCAGGATCCGGTTCAGCGGCCGCAGCCGGGCGCGGGCGTTCTCGCCCGGATGATCCCCGCCGCTGACGGGAGCGGGCGCATCGGGCAGGGTGCCGGCCGGGCCGCCGGGTGGGACACGTTGCGAGGGCATCTCCGCGCCCGTATAGCCCAGCGTCCCGTGCGCTAGAAGGCTGGCCGTCGCCTTACGGCTGCGGCGGCGAGCGGCGGCCAGAACCGGAAGGCCATCATGTCGGAAAACGTCCTGGTGCCGGTGCATGGCTGGACGACCACGTGGCTGTGGTTGTCGTGCCTCCTGGCCGTGTTGTTGTCGTCGCTAGTGGTGCGCGGGATGATACGGCTGGCGGTGATGGACGTGCCGGGCGGACGAAGCGCCCATGACCGGCCGGTGCCGCGCGGCGGGGGTGCCGGCACCGTGCTCGTGGTGCTGCTCGGACTGCCGGCGATCGTGCTCCTGCTGTCCGGTGGCCGGGTCCGCACGATCGTGCTGCTGGAGGTGGCGATCGCGCTGCTGGCCGCAGTGTCCTGGCTCGACGACCTGCGGCAGCTCGGCTACCGCGCCAAGTTGTCGGCCCAGCTCGGCGCCGCGGGGCTCGCGGTCGCCGCCGTGCTGTCCGGGTTGCCCGTCCTGCCGCCATCCTTCCTGTTGTGGCCGGCAGCCGTCGGGGCCTTCTGCTGGCTGGTGCTGGTCACCAACGCCGTCAACTTCATCGACGGGATAAACGGCCTGGCGGCGGGCGGCATCGCCTTGTGCGGGTTGTTCGCCGCCCTGCTCGGCTGGCGAACGGGAGCGCCGGTCGCGGTGGCGTCCGGCCTGATGCTGGCGTCAGGCCTGATGGGCTTCCTGCCGTTCAACTATCCCCGAGCCCGCATCTTCCTGGGCGACATCGGCAGCCAAACGTGCGGGCTTCTGGCCGGTACGCTGTCGCTGCTGCTGTTCACGGTTGATGGCTGGAGCGTAACCGGACTCGCGGTGCCGCTGGTCCTGGCTGGCATCCTGTGGGACGTGCTGTTCACCTTGTGCCGGCGCCTACTGGCGAGGGAGCGGGTGACGCAGGCGCATCGCGGGCATCTTTACCAGGTGGCGACCCGCAGCGGCGTTCCGGCCGTGCTTGTCACGGGGGTCCATTGGGGGTTCGCGGCCTGGGGTGGAGGGCTGTCGCTGGCGCTGCTGCCGACGCGCCCGGTCCTGGCGGTGATGCTGGCGCTCGCACCGCAGCTGGGCTGGACCGGGATGGTCCGGCAACGCGCGAAGCGTGCCGGACTGCATCGCTGGTCGTGACGGATTGACGTCCGGCGCAGGGACTACTGGCCGCTGGCGAGAGTGAGCTCGATGCCCTGCGCCGCACCGGCAAGACGGGCACCCTTGGTGATGTCGTCGATCCTGAGCTCGACGCCGTTGCCGTTCTTCAGGACGTTCCCGCCAAGCCCCTTGCCGACCGTAGCCTCGCCATTGGCGGCAGCGTAGGTTCCGTCGAAGTCGTGCAGGTGCTTCAGGTTGTAGACGCGGCCATGCCCGACGATCTTGGAGAAGCCGACGGCGGCGACGTCCACACCCTTCACGCTGAAGTTGTACTTGTGGCCGGCATAGCGCAGGACACCGTGGCCCCAGGTCGCGCCGATGCCGATGTCGGCCGCCTTGGACACGATGGTGACTGTGGCATCCGGGCTGCCGGAGGTGCCGGGGTCCTGTGCTGCCAGGGCGGGAAGGACAGAGCCCGCGGTGGCAAGCATGAGGCTTGCTGTGAGAACGGCCAACCGCATCAGGATGCTCCTTGATCGACATGAAGAAAGCCGGGCCGCCTCGCAGCGATCCGGGTTTCCTGCATAGCGTCCAGGCAAGGATCTGGTTGCGAGCCGATCAGCTGTGAAACCCGTCGTGGTGCCGAATCAGCCTACGCGCCGGCTCGCACGCTCCTCGCTGGCGCTCGACCGGCGACCGACGCCAGAGGCTTCGGACATGATCGACCGCAACTCGCGCAGGTAGGCAGCACCCTTCAAGGTCCGTTGCACCAGGATGGAGCGCCGATCCATCGGGTCCACCTTGCGACGGGCGAGGTCGAGCTCGCCAAGCCGGTCGAGGGCACGCGTAATTGCCGGCTTGGACACGTTGAGGTCGGATGCGAGGCCGCGCACGGTATGCGCGCCTTCCTGCAGGTAGCAGGTGAGGAACACCCCGAGCTGTCGGGCGGAAAGGTCTGGGCCGTCACGTCGCACCATCGAAACGATGGTGTCCCGCAGGGTCGCCACGAGATGGTCGGTCGTCGATGCCTGAGCCATCCAGAAATCCTTTCACGATCGATTCGAAACGACAAGCCGCCGTTTCACCAGATCACCACGCCCTGTGCTAAGGCCGCTTCCCGTTCTGGGACAACCCTGGGCACGCAACCATATGCGTCCAGCAGCGGTGACAAGCACCAACTATAATGCACGGAAATGACTTGGTTCAGTCCCAATTACGTTACCAGACTGTTTCGGTGTGTCATTGAGATTAAGGAATCGCAACGTTGCGTGGAACAAGGCGCGCAAGCCGAGCGCTTCTCCGCCTTCCGGGCGCCCCGGACGGGGCTGATCGTTCCAGGCGTAGGTATCGAGATGCGCCCAGCGCACCGATCCGTTCACGAAACGTTGAAGAAAAAGCGCTGCGGTGACTGCGCCCGCCATCGGTTTTGATGAAACGTTGTTCAGGTCGGCGACGGTGCTGGACAGCCAGTCGTCGTAGCCGCTCCACAACGGCAGGCGCCAGATCGGGTCATGCGATTCAATTCCTGCGTGCATGATCTGCTCACTTAGCACGTCATCGTTGCAGAACAGCGCAGGCAAGTCGGGGCCGAGGGCAACGCGCGCGGCGCCAGTCAGGGTTGCCGCATCGAGCAGCAGGTCGGGCTGCTCGTCGGACGCTTCCGCGAGCAGGTCGCACAGCACCAGCCGGCCTTCCGCGTCGGTGTTGCCGACCTCAACCGACAGCCCGCGTCGCGTGCGGAGCACGTCCGACGGGCGCATCGCGTGGCCGGACACGCTGTTCTCGACGCAGCCGAGCCGCAGCGACAGGCGCACCGGCAGGTTCCGCGCCATCACCGTGCGCGCCAGCGCCAGCATGATCGCCGCACCGCCCATGTCCTTCTTCATGCGCAGCATCGCCGCCGACGGCTTGAGGTCGTAGCCGCCGGTGTCGAAGCACACCCCCTTGCCGACCAGACACAACAGCGGCGCATCGTCGGCGGCGGCGGAACCGCGCCACCTGGCGACCAGCACGCGCGCCGGGCGCATGGAACCGGCGCCCACCGAGGCCACCGCCGGATAGCGCTCGGCGAGGGCGTCGCCCGACACGATTTCCACCTGCCCGCCCGCCGCCGTCATCGCATCGCGCGCCGCTTCCGCCAGCTCGACCGGGCCCAGCAGGTTGGCGGGGGTGTTGATCAGGTCGCGCGCCAGCCAGGTCGCGCGGGCCAGGGCCTCGCCTTGCCCGGCGCCGTCCGGGCGAAGCAGCCTGGCCGGGATGGGAGCCGGGGATGCAGCGGTGCGCAACCGGTCGAACCGGTAGGCGCCGAGGCAGAAGCCCAGCACCGCCTCGTCGGCGCCGACGTTTGCCGGCAGGTCCAGCGTCCAGACGCCGTTGCCGTTGCTGGGCGGTTCGGCCAAGCCGGTGGCCAGGCCGCCGAACGCGTGCGGGCCCTGGCTGCGGCCAGGTCCTGGCGCCTCGCCCAGGCCCAGCA
Organism: uncultured Acetobacteraceae bacterium; assembly: GCA_964236745.1. Taxonomy (GTDB): domain Bacteria; phylum Pseudomonadota; class Alphaproteobacteria; order Acetobacterales; family Acetobacteraceae; genus Lichenicola. Next base: position 1,328 of record CAXSHC010000010.1, on the reverse strand, counting down.
ACGCCGAGGCGATCCCGTCTGGTCCCGGAAAGCGCAGCAGTTCGCCCGCCTTGGCGACGAAGCCCTGCGCCCGCAGCCAGGCCCGGTCGGCTGCCGGCAGGCCGTCCGACCAGGCCGCCAGCCCGTCCGGACGAACGCAGCGCACGGTGCGGACCAGCACATCTCCGGCATCGGCCGGGTCGATCAGGCAGTCGAGCGGGCGGTCGTGCATCGGGAAGCCTTTGGCGGGTTGGAGCGGGCCGGATGCTGTGTATGGTTTGGCGGCGCCTTGCAAACCGTCGTTGCCGGACCGACCATCGGGTGCATGACGGGTGCATCCTTTCGGCCGCTGGGCCCCCACGACTCGTCGCGTTCGGCCGAACCGCGCTCCGGTCCCTTTGCGCCACGGGTGAAGGCGGTGCTCGGGCCCACCAACACCGGCAAGACCCACCTGGCGATGGAGCGGCTGCTGGCACACGGCTCCGGCATCATCGGCTTCCCGCTGCGGCTGCTGGCGCGCGAGAACTACGACCGCATGGTGCTGGCCAAGGGTGCGGCGCGGGTCGGGCTGATCACCGGCGAGGAGAAGATCGTGCCCCCGGGGGCGCGCTGGTTCTCCTGCACGGTCGAGGCGATGCCGCTCGACCCGATCAACCGGGCGGAAGGCGGCGGCGACATCCCGCGGCCGGAATTCGTGGCGGTGGACGAGATCCAGCTTTGCGCCGACCCCGACCGCGGCCACGTGTTCACCGACCGGCTGCTGCACGCGCGCGGGCTGGTCGAGACCATGTTCCTGGGCGCCGAAACCATCCGACCGCTGCTGCAGCGCCTGGTTCCTGCGGCCGAGATCGAGACCAGGCCGCGATTGTCGCAGCTGCAGCACGTGGGGCCGGTGAAGCTGACCAAGCTGCCGCCACGCTCCGCGGTGGTCGCGTTCTCGGCCGCCGAGGTCTACGCCATTGCCGAGCTGATACGCAGGCGCCGCGGCGGCTGCGCGGTGGTGATGGGCAGGCTCAGCCCGCGCACGCGCAACGCACAGGTGGCGCTGTACCAGGACAAGGAGGTGGACTACCTGGTCGCCACCGACGCGATCGGCATGGGGCTGAACATGGACGTGAACCATGTGGGCTTCGCCGGCCTCGGCAAGTTCGACGGCGCCCGGCCGCGACGGCTGACCGCGGCCGAGGTGGCGCAGATCGCGGGGCGCGCCGGACGCGGCATGCGCGACGGCAGCTTCGGCACCACCGGCACCTGTCCGCCCATGCCCGAGGAGATCGTGGAAGCGGTGGAAGCGCACCGGTTCGACCCGCTGGAGCAGCTGTCCTGGCGCAACAGCGCGCTGGACCTGT
>CAXSHC010000009.1:15137-22705 GCA_964236745.1 uncultured Acetobacteraceae bacterium | reverse complement strand
TGGCGGAGGAGATGATCAAGCACTTCATCCGCAAGGTGCACAACCGGCGCGGCTTCGCTTCGCCGGTGATCATCGTGTGCGTGCCGTCTGGCTCCACCGCGGTGGAGCGTCGCGCAATCCAGGAAAGTGCCGAGAGTGCCGGGGCCCGCAAGGTGCTGCTGATCGAGGAGCCGATGGCGGCCGCGATCGGCGCCGGGCTGCCGGTGACGGAGCCGTCCGGCTCCATGATCGTCGACATCGGCGGCGGCACCACGGAGGTCGCGGTGATCTCGCTCGGCGGCATCGTGTACGCGCGCTCGGTGCGCGTCGGCGGCGACAAGATGGACGAGGCGATCATCTCCTACATCCGTCGCAACTATAACCTGCTGATCGGCGAAACCTCGGCCGAGAAGATCAAGATCGAATTGGGCGCCGCGCGGCCGCCGGACGACGAGTACGACCACGGCCCGCTCAAGGAGGTGAAGGGGCGGGACCTGATGAACGGGGTGCCGCGCGAGGTGGTGGTGGGCCAGCGGCAAATCGCGGAAAGCCTGGCCGAGCCGGTCAGCCAGATCGTGGACGCGGTCAAGACCGCGCTGGAGAACACGCCGCCCGAGCTCGCCGCCGACATCGTCGACAAGGGCATCGTGCTGACCGGCGGCGGCGCGTTGCTTTACCGGCTGGACGAGGTGCTGCGCGAGGCGACCGGACTGCCGGTGGTGGTGGCGGAGAACCCGCTGTCCTGCGTGGCGCTCGGCACCGGGCGGGCACTCGAGGAGATGAAGCGGCTGCGCAACGTTCTCACCACCATGTACTGATCCGGCCCGATCTGCCCGAAGCGGGAACCCGCATCGCTCGCGCCGACTTGAACGACTCATCGCTAACGCTTGAGCATCCCTGGCAGGGACGGAGGGTCCATCGTGTTCCGTCTGTCGATCCAGCTGCGTCAGGCGCTGTCCAGGCTCACCCTGCCGTTGCTGATCGGCCTTGCCTGCATCGTCATGCTCCTGGGCCAGGCGGACCGCCGGCTGGCGGAGCGTGCGCGCATGGCGGTGTCGGACTCGGTGGCGCCGTTCTATGCACTGGTGGCGACGCCGATCGAGCAGCTGCGTGCGCTCGGCGACGAGGCGCGCGGCCTGGTCAGCGTGGCGGCGCAGAACGAACGGCTGCGCGCCGAGAACATCCGCCTGCGACGCTGGTATGACGTGGCGCTGGCGCTGGCGGCGGAGAACGCCACGCTGAAGGCCAATCTCCGCTGGATGCCCGAGCCGGCGCCTTCCTTCGTCACCGCGCGTGCCGTGGCGGATGCGAGCGGGATCTACGGCCGCTCGGTGCTCCTGTCGGTGGCGCCGGGGCGGAGCCAGACCAAGAGCATGGTGGCGATCGACGCCGCCGGGTTGGTCGGCCGGGTGACGGAGGTGGGTGCCCGCTCGGCGCGCGTGATGCTGATCACCGACATGACCAGCCGGGTGCCGGTGACCCTGGAAGCATCCCATATAAACGCTATAGTAACGGGAACCAACGCGGCGGCGCCGAGACTGATGGACTATCCTGAAGAGATCCGTCCGGAGGAAGGCGAGCGCGTGGTCACCAGCAGCGTGGCGGGCGCGTTCCCGGCCGGGCTGCCCGTCGGCACGGTGCATTATCTCACGCCCAACGAGGCGGTGGTGGAACCGTACGCGCAGCTCGACCGCGTGACGGTGCTTCGGCTGTTCGACTACGGGCTGTCCGGCATCGTACCGCCGGAAGCACCCGGACACGTGTCGCCGGAAGGGCCGGGACGGGCCGCGCCGCCTATCCAGCTGCCATCCGAGGCGCCGCACGCGCTGCCCGGCACGGCTCCGGTCGGGCGCGGATGAGGCACCAGCCCCATGCCTCCGCAGGCGCGGCCGGAGCGTCATCCGGGCATCCGTCCCAGGCCCACGGTCTGGCGCAGGCTGGACGCGGCGGCGAGGCGGGCGCTGCCGGCGACGTTCAGCGTGTTGCTGGTGCTTCTGTTGTGCGCGCCGCTGGGGCTGCCGCAGCAGCAGGCGCTGCTGCCGGGTGCCGCCATGGGCTCGGTGTTCTTCTGGTCGGTGTTCCGGCCCGCTTCCATGCCAGCACCGGTGGTGTTCCTGCTCGGGCTGCTTTCCGATCTGCTTTCCTTTTCCCCGCCCGGAATGGCAATCCTGACGCTGCTGATCGTTCACGCGGTCGGGCTGGGCGCGCGTCACGGGCTGACGCGGCAAGGGTTTCTGCTGGTGTGGATGGTGTTCCTGTTCGTGGCGACAGGGGCGATCGCGCTGGACTGGATGCTGGCCTGCGCCTTCGCCCTGCGCCTGCTGCCGCTGCAGCCGGCCTGCTTCGAGCTGGCGTTGGCGGCCGGGCTGTATCCGCTGCTGTCCGCGTTGTTCACCTGGGCGCATCGCGGCATGGCCGATCCGGACCGCGCCTGATTTCGGGCGGGAAGGCGGCATGACGCGCCTGCCGGGTCGTTTCCCCAGTCGTTCGTCCAATCGCTCCCCAAGCCGCGCACCCAAGGACGTGCCGTCGCGCGGGATCTTCACCCGGCGCGCCCTGCTGCTGATGGCGGCCCAGGTGGCGGCCCTCGGCGCGCTGGGCGACCGGCTGTACCGGCTCCAGGTCGCCGACGGCCGCAAGTATGCCGTTCTGGCCGAGAACAACCGGATCAGCACGCGCGAGCTGGCGCCGCCCCGCGGCCGGATCGTTGACCGCTTCGGGATCAGCCTGGCCGGCAACAAGGTCAACTGGCGCGCCCTGCTCCTGGCCGAGCAGACCACGGACGTGCCGGCGACGCTGGATCGGTTCTCCGCCATCATCCCGCTGGACGCGCGCGAGCGGGTCCGGATCGACCGCGAGCTGAAGCACGGCCGCAAGTACATCCCGGTGGTGGTGCATGACTTCCTTTCCTGGGACGACATGGCGCGGATCGAGGTGAACGCTCCCGACCTGCCGGGAATCCTGATCGACGTGGGCACCACGCGGCTGTATCCGCAGGGGCCGACCATGGCGCACGTGGTCGGCTACGTGGCGCCGGCGAACGAGCGCGACGTGGCGGCGGAGCCCGATCTGGCGCTTCCGGGCATGCGCATCGGTCGCGCCGGGATCGAGCAGTTCCACGACGCCGGCCTGCGCGGCACCGCGGGCTCGGTGCAGATGGAGGTGAATTCGGTCGGCCGGGTGATGCGCGAGCTCGACCGGCGCGAAGGCGTGCAGGGCGAGACGGTCGGGTTGTCGGTGGATCTCGGGCTGCAGCAGGCGGTGCTGGCGCGTATTGGCGACCAGGCGGCGCACGCGGTGGTGATGGACGCGCGCAACGGCGAGGTGCTGGCCATGGTCAGCACGCCCTCGTTCGACCCCACCTTGTTCGATTCCGGCGTGAGCCAGGCGCAATGGGAGCAGTGGACCAGCGACGAGCGCACGCCGCTGATCAACAAGACCATCGCCGGCCTGTATCCGCCGGGCTCGACCTTCAAGCCGGCGGTGGCGATGGCGGCCCTCCAGGCCGGCACGCTCAGGCCCGGCGACCGCATCAACTGCCCGGGCTACCTCGACATCGGCGGCACCCGGTTCCATTGCTGGGCCAAGCACGGCCACGGCTCGCTCGACCTGCATGGCGGGATCAAGTTCTCCTGCGACGTGTTCTTCTACGAGACCGCGCGTCGCACCGGCATGGACGCGATTGCGGCGGCGGCACACGGCTTCGGGCTTGGCACCGCGCTGGACATCGAGCTGCCGCACCAGCGCATCGGCGCCATCCCGACGCCTGCCACGCGCCGCGCCAAGGGCCACCACTGGAACGGCGGCGACACGGTCAACGCCGGCATCGGCCAGGGCTTCGTGCAGGTGACGCCGCTGCAGCTCGCCACCTACGCGTCGCGCATCGCCACCGGGCGGGCGGTGCAGCCGCACCTGACGCGTTCGGTCAACGGGGTGCTGCAGCCGCAGGCGCTGCCCGCGACCTGGCCGACGCTTGGCCTGCCCGACGATCATCTGGCCGCCCTGCGCGCCGGCATGTTCGCGGTGGTGAACGAGGCACACGGCACGGCACCCAAGGCGCGGCTGTCGCTGGCTGGGATCCAGATGGCCGGCAAGACCGGTTCTGCCCAGGTGCGGCGCGTCAGCCGGGCCTTGCGCGAAAGCGGGCACTTCAACTCCGCCCACCTGCCGTGGGAGTTCAGGCCGCATGCGCTGTTCATCTGCTTCGCACCCTACGACAACCCGCGCTATGCCGCTGCCGTGGTGGTCGAGCACGGCAACGCCGCCGCCGAGGTCGCCGCCCCGCTCGCCCGCGACATCATGACCGACACGCTTATCCGCGACCCGGCCAACCGCCGGGACGCGCCCGGCCAGCGCGTCGCCGACGCGATCTGACGCCCAGGCGGGCTGGAAGAAACGGGCACTTCGTGGAGGACGACGTATCACGGTCCTGAACACCCTGCTTCGTCCGCTTGACGCCGTGCGCCCGCGCACGGTGCGCATCGGCGTCACCGGGCTGGCGCGCGCCGGCAAGACGGTGCTGCTGACCTCGATCGCCGCCACCCTGCTGGCGCCGGGCGCGATGGGCGGGCGCATCCGCCGTGGTGGCCCGCGCGCACCAACGCCGTGTCGCTGCTGGCGCTGGACCTTGAGCTGGCGCCGTCCAGGCTTCCGACCGGGTGGCTGCCGCCGCGCCGGTTGCGCCTGGAGCTGCTGGATTATCCGGGCGAATGGCTGCTGGACCTGCCGCTGCTGCAGCTTTCCTTTGCCGACTGGTCGGAATCCGTGCTGCGACGCCTGGAGCGGCCGGCGCTGGCCGGCGCCGCGCGTCCCTTTCTCGGCTTCGCCGCCGCATTGCCGGCGCAGGCGGGGGACGACGAGGCGCTGGCGGCGTCCGGCCACCGCCTTTATGTCGCCACCCTGACCGGCCTGCGCGACGCGCACGGGATGTCCCTGTTGCAGCCGGGCCGGTTCCTGATGCCGCCGCCGGGTGTGGCCCCGCCGTGGATGGCGTTCTTTCCCCTGCGTGGCGCCTCGCCGCTGGCCGGGCTGCTGCGCCGGCGCTTTGACGCCTATGTCGCCGCCACCCGGGACGCGCTGGTGTCGCCGTCCTTCGGCCAGATCGACCGGCTGGTAGTGCTGGCCGACCTGCTGGGCGCGCTGCACACCGGACCGGACGCGTTCGCCGACGCGCAGGCAGCACTCAGGGCGGCGTCGACCGCGCTGCGCTGGCAGGGCGACTGGATGGCGACGATCGCCTCCCTCGCGGCACTCCGGCTGCCGCAGCGGGTGATCCGGCGGGTCGCCTATGCCGCCAGCAAGGCCGACCACGTGTCCGAGCGGCAGCGCGGCAACCTTGCCGCCCTGATGGGCGCGCTGACCGGCCAGGGCGATGCGCGGGTGTCGCAGCGCGGGCGGGACCGAAGCTTCGCCATCGCCATCGCCGCCGCCCGCTGCACGGAGGACTTCGTGTGGACCCTGGACGGGCATCCGGTGTCCGCGGTACGCGGCCGGGTGCTGGGCGACGAGCGACTCACCCGTTCCTATCCGGGCGAGGTGCCGGACCGGCCGCCGGGCCCTGAGTTCTGGAGCCACCCGTTCCTGGCGCTGCCGGCGTTCGAGCCCGCGCGCCTTGCGCAGGGCGGACGGCTCGGCGTGCCGGAGATCGGGCTGGAGCGGATGCTGGGCTTCCTGCTGGAGGACGTGCTGTGAGCGACACCCCGAAGCGGGTGACGCCGCGGATCGAGACCGAGACGGCGCGGGCACCGCGGATCGAGATCGCCAGGCAGGTCCTGCCGGATGCCTTGCCGGACGTGCTGTCAGGCCCGAATGGCGACAGGTCGGGCAGCGACAGGCTGGGTGGTGACAGGCTGGGTGGTGACAGACCGGGGACGGTTGATCCGCGCTGGAGCATGCCGGCGCTGGTGCTGGGCGGCTTCGCGGTGCTGGCGCTGGGGCTGGCGGCGCTGCAAACCGGCAACTTCGTCGCCGCCGAGTTCGCGCGCTCGTCCGTGCTGGGCGCGCTGACCCTGCTGGTGGCGGTGGGGGGCTTCGGGCTGATCGGGCTCGGCATCTGGCGCGAGCTTCGGGCGCTGGCCGCGCTGCACGCGGTGGACGGGCTGCGCCGCGACCTTGCCTCCAACGATCCGGTGCGCGTGGTCGCGGCTGCACGGCGATGGCTGGGACGCGTCGAGGGCGGTGCGGCCCTGCTTCCGGCGCTGGACGGCCTGAACGATCCGGACTCGGTGCTGCCGCTGCTTCGGGCCGGGCTGGAACGGGCCCTGCGCGCGCGGGCGGACGGGCTCGGGCGGCGGGCGGCGATGCAGGTGGTGGCCGGCATGGCGGCAACGCCGGCGCCGTCGCTGGTGGTGCTTCTGGTCAGCTGGCGGGGTTTGCGCCTGATCCGGCAGATCGCGACGCTCTACGGTCTGCGGCCGGGGGTGTTCGGCACGCTCGGCCTGCTGCGGCGCACCGCCTATGCCGCCACCGCGACCGCGGTCACCGAGGCCGCGATCAACACCGCCGCGCATGCGGTGCTGAGCACGCCGCTGCTGACGCACCTGGCGGGCGAGATGGCGGGCGGCGCCGTGGCGGCACGGCGCATGATCGTGCTCGGCCGCGCGGCTTCCGTCGCCTGCACCCCGCTGCCGCCGGAGTAGTTCGCGATGCAGTTCGACGTGATCCTGGTCGGCGCCGGCTTGTCCGGCGCCGCCTTCCTGGCCCACCTGCTGCGCGACCATCCGGGGTTCCGCGGCAGCGTGCTGGTGATCGAGCCAGCCGAGCGGCTGGGAGCCGGCCTGGCCTACGGCACGAGCGACCCGGCGCACCGCACCAACGTTTCCGCCGGGCGGATGTCCTTGTTCCCCGAGCATCCCGAGCATTTCACGGATTGGCTCCTGGCCCGCGACGAGCTGGCGCGCGATCCGGAGGCGATCGGGGACGGGATGGTGCATGCAAGGCGGGCGGTCTACGGCGACTACGTCGACGACACAGTGCGGGCGCAGGTCGCCGGGTCCGCCGCCACCGTGCGCCACCTGCGCATGCGGGCGTGGTCGGCGGCACCCCAGCCGGGGAGCGGCTGGCGGGTGGCACTGGAGGACGGCACCGTGGCGGCGGCGCCGGTGCTGGTGCTGGCGGTCGGCCATACCGCGCCGGACCTGCCCGCAGCACTGGCGCCCCTCGCATCGGACGCGCGCATGATAGCCGACCCGTGGGACCGGGCGGCGCTGGACCGGATCGATCCGGCGGATCCGGTGCTGGTGGTGGGCACCGGGCTCACCGGTTGCGACGTGGTCGCCAGCCTGCGGGCGCGCGGGCATCGCGGCACGATGCTGGCGGTATCCCGTCGTGGCCTGCTGCCGCGCCCGCGCACCACCAGCCCGGTCGGCGAGTGGGGCGACTTTAACAGCCGGCCCGCCGTCACGGCGCTGGCGCTGCTGCGCCGGGCGCGCGGCGCGGTGGCGTTGGCGGAGGCGGAAGGGCGGCCCTGGGAGGACGTGGTCGCGGCGCTGCGCACGCAGGCGCGCGTCGTGTGGGGCAGCCTGCCGGTGGGCGAGCGTCGGCGGCTGCTTCGCCACCTGCGCCCGTTCTGGGACGTGCACCGGTTCCAG
>CAXSHC010000009.1:4630-15127 GCA_964236745.1 uncultured Acetobacteraceae bacterium | reverse complement strand
CAGGTCGCGGCCGTGATGGCGTCGGGTCAGGCGGCCGGCTGGCTCGCGGTGCGGGCGGCGACCCCGATCACGGCGCAGGCCGGTCCGGACGGGATCGAGGTGCTGCTGCGCCTGCGCGGCGGCCGCGCGAGCGAAACCGTCCGGGTGGCAGCGGTGGTGAACTGTACGGGGCCGGGGCACCGGTCGGTGGTGGCGGCGCATCCGCTGCTGCACAGCCTGGCCGAGAACGGCCATCTCCATGCCGACCCGTGCCGCCTCGGCATCGACGTGGACCATCAAAGCCGCGTGCTCGACGCGTCGGGCGTTGCCTTCCCGGACCTGTTCGTGGCGGGCCCGCTGGCACGCGGCACGCACGGGGAGCTGATGGGCCTGCCCCAGGTCACCACGCAGCCGCGCGAGGTGGCGGCGGCCGTGGCGCGCCTGGTCGCGCCGGTGGCGTGAACCGGGTGGACTTCCGGGTCCCCGTCGCGGCATTGCTCCTGCCATGATCACCGACAAACGACTTCTGCGCGCCGAACCGAGCTTCCGGGTGCTTGCCAAGCTGTGGCGGGTGAGCTGGCTTTACGTGCTGCTGATCTGCGTGCTGGCGGGCGTCGGCTATGGCGCGCTGTATTCGGCCGGCGGCGGGTCGGCCCGGCCGTTTGCAGGGCCGCAAAGCCTGCGCTTCGGCTTCGGGCTGCTGATGATGTTGGGCGTGGCCATGGTCGGCCCGCGCCTGCTGGTGCGCCTCGCCTGGCCGCTCTACGCCTTGTCGCTGCTGCTGCTGGCCGCCGTGCTCAGGATGGGCCATGTCGGCAAGGGGGCCGAACGCTGGCTGGTGCTGGGGGGCGTGCAGCTGCAGCCGTCGGAACTGGCCAAAATCGCCCTGGCGCTGGCGCTGGCGGCCTGGTTCCACCGCATCGGCCAGAACCGCATGGGCAACCCGCTGTTCCTCATTCCCCCGGCGCTGATGGTGGCGGCCCCGGTGGCACTGGTGCTGAAGGAGCCCAACCTCGGCACCGCGGTGATCATCGCCGCCGTGGGGGGCGCGATCTTCCTCGCCGCCGGGATGCGGCTATGGCAGCTGGTGGTGCTGCTGGCGCCGCTGCCGTTCCTGGGCCGCATCGCCTATGCCCACCTGCACGACTACCAGAAGGCGCGCATCACCACGTTTCTTCACCCCGAGAACGATCCGCTGGGCGCCGGCTACAACATCATCCAGTCCAAGATCGCGCTGGGCTCCGGCGGGATGTGGGGGCAGGGCTACCTTCATGGCACGCAAGGCCAGCTCAACTTCCTGCCCGAGAAGCAAACCGACTTCATCTTCACCATGATCGCCGAGGAATGGGGGCTGGTGGGCGGCCTGTCGGTGATGGCGCTGCTGCTGCTGGTGATCCTCGGCGGCATGCTGATGGCGATGCGCTGCCGGCACCAGTTCGGCCGCCTGCTCGGCCTCGGCATCTCGATGAACTTCTTCCTGTACTGCGTGGTCAACCTGTCCATGGTGATGGGCGCGATCCCGGTGGGCGGGGTGCCGCTGCCGCTGATCTCGTATGGCGGCTCGGCCATGCTGACGGTGATGTTCGGCTTCGGGCTGCTCTTGTCGGTTTACGTGCACCGCGACACCCCGTTCGGCGACAACGCCGCGTGACGCGCCCCGCTTGACCGCCTCGCCGTGACCGGGCTGCTGCCGCCGACGCCCGCGGTGCTGCGCTCCTACCGCCTCAGCACCTATCGCGCCGGCACCGTCGAAGCGCGGATCGGCCGACGCCCGGTCGGGCTTGATGGACGCGTCCGGGTCCCGTCGGTGCTGCTCAGCGCCTGCAACCCTGGCGGCCGACGCCTGTTCGACGGCTGGAACCGCCGCATGATGCAGCGCCTCGCCGAGACGCTGCGTCGCGTTGCCCATGTCCAGGGCGAGGGGCGGCTGCGGCAATGGTCCGAGCCGCTGGTGCTGGCGGCAATGACGCCGGCGCGGGCGATCGTGCTGGCCCGGCGCTTCCGGCAGAACGCGGTGGTGGTGTTGCATCCCGGCCGTCCGGCGCGGCTGCTGCTTCTCGCGGCACCACGCCGAACCGTCGGTTGAGCTATTCCGCCTCGGCGCGCTTGGCGGCGTGCTTGGCTTCGGCCGCGGCGGCCTCGTCCGCCAGCGCCTGGTCAGCGTCGGCCTTCTGGCTCGCCAGCCCGGTGTAGATCATGGCCGCCTCGGTGGCATGGCGCGTGCCCCCCTCGCTGTGGTCGATCGAGGCGGTGCTGTAGCGCTCGGCCTTTTCGAAGTTGCCGGACCCGGCGTGCTTGGCCGCTTCGCGATGCGCCTCGGCCGCATGCGCGAACGCCAGGGCCGCCGCCTCGTGATGCGCGACCGCTTGTTCCTTTGTCGCCTGCATGGCGTGTTCCTTCCCGTTTGCCGAACCCGTCCCGAAACGATCCCTGTCCAGGACGGTTCCTTCCCGCGGAAGGAGAGCGTCGCTTGAAGAGTCGCCATGGCCTGGAGATCCGTGCCGCTGCCGGTGTCGACGCGCCCGGCCTGGCGGAGCTGTGGGGCCAGGCCGGCGTCGTGATCGCCCCGCGCGTCCTGGCGGACCGGCTGGACGCGCTGCGACAGGAGAACGGGACGGTGCTGGTGGCCCTGGAATGGGGACCGCCGAGCGGGCTGGTGGCGCTGCACTGGCACCGCGTGCTGGAAGCGCCGCATCCGGTGGCGCGGATCACGACGCTTCTGGTGGATCCGGACGCAAGGCGCAGGGGCATCGGCCGGCTTCTGGTCAAGGCCGCGTCGCAGGCGGCCCGCGTCGCCGGCTGCGACACCCTGGAACTGGTGGCGCCGGCGGGGGGTGCCGACCTGGACGGTTTCTGCCGGGCCACGGGCTTCGCGGATGCCGGCTCGCGGTTCCGCCGTCCGCTGCGCAAGGCCGCCCTGGCCGACTGACGGGACGCCGTTCCGCCCGACCGCCCAGGCCCTGCGACGTGGATCCGCTACAACGTGTGTCCCCTGCAATGCGGAAACGTTCCTGGTCACGCCGGCGGGGATCGCTGCCGATCAGTCGCGCGGCACGACGTCGCGGCCCTGGCCCGGGACCGCGTGGCCGCTGTGCAGCACCATCAGCGCGCGGCGCAGCCGGTTGATGCCGCTCCGGACCAGCCCGTTTTCGCATAGCCGGCTGCCATCCTGCGTCAGCGCCCGCACGGCCGGCGGCAGGGTCGAATAGGCGCGGATCTCCGCCAGCAGGGTGCGGCAATAAGCATCGGTATCGCTGGTGACCACCATCGGCACGGCGGTGTCGCGGTCCTGCGCCCGCAACTGTCCGGACGACAGCAGCAGCAGGCAGGCGAGCACGGGAAGGCGGTTCATGCCGGAAAGGATAACCCAACCCGGCTCACCGGCTCATGGTCCGCAGATGACGGCGGCTCCATGCCCGGCCGGGCCGGCGCCGTGCCGCGCGCCGTGCCGGCCAGCGGCAGCAGCAGCACCGCTTCCAGTCCCACCCGGCCGCCATCGGCGAACGCATCCGGCGTCCGCAGGATGAAGGCGCCGCCATGCAGCTGCGCCACCGCCTGTACCAGGGACAGGCCCAGGCCGGAACCCGGCGTGTTGCGTGCCGCCTCGGCGCGGAAGAAGCGCTCGGAGGCCCGGGCGAGCTCGGCAGGCTGCATGCCGATGCCGTGGTCGCGCACCACGATCCGCGCCTGGGCACCGTCGCTGGAGGCGGACAACCGCACCACCCCGCCTTCGGGCGAGAACTTCACCGCATTGTCCAGCAGGTTGGCCACCGCCTGCTGCACCAGCTGGCGGTCGCCGTCCAGGGTGATGGCGGGCGAGGGAAGGCGCTGCAGGCGCAGGCCACGCTCCTCCGCCACGGCCGCATACAGCTCGGCCAGGTCGTCCAGCAGCGCCGACAGCTCCATCGTCGCGAAGGCCGAGCGCCTGGCACCCGCCTCGATCTCGGCGATGCGCAGCAGCGCCTCGAACACCGCCGTCACCCCGTCCAGGTCGGCCACCGCGCGGTCTACCGCGGCGCGCATTTCCCCCACCCCGGACGCATGCAGGGCCGCGTCCTCCAGCCGGGCGCGGGCGCGGGTGATGGGGGTGCGCAGGTCGTGGGCGATGCTGTTGGACACCTGCCTTACCCCGTCCATCAGCCGGGCGATGCGGTCGAGCATGTCGTTGATGGTTTCCGCCACGCGGTCGAACTCGTCGCCGCTGCCCGACAGCGGCACGCGCTGTGCCAGGTCGCCGGCGGCGATGGAGCGGGTGGTGCGCGCCACGTTGCGCACCATGCGCCGGAACAAGGAGCGCACCACGAAGGCGCCGCTCAGGCCCAGCACGCCGACCATCAGCATCGCCCACACCAGGGTGTCGGTCAGCAGCCGCCTGAGGATGGCGCGCGCGCGCACGTCCCGGCCCACCAGCAGCCGGAACCCGCCCGGCAGGGCAAAGGCGTGCACCTCGGCCAGGCCGCGCTCGCCGGCGCGCGAGATCGAGAGCTGGTAGGTGACGTCGGTGCGCGCGACGTCGCGCGGCCATTGCAGGAGATTGCCGGCGATGCGGGAACCGGACGCGTCCACCATCAGGTAGAGCGCGTCGTCGTCCACGTTGTCGGCCAGGCGCTGCTGGATGGTTTCCGCCAGCGCCGGCAGCCCGCCCGCGGTCCACTGCTCGGACAGGGCGCGCGCGTCAGTGTCGATCTGGGCGTCCACCTCGCGCTCCAGCAGGCCGATCGTCGCCCACCAGATGAAGCTCATGAACACGATCGCGCTGAGCATGAACAGCAGCGCATAGACCAGCGCCAGGCGCAGGCTGGCGGACCGAAGGATGTCGGAGCGGCGGCCGCGCCGGATCACCGGCCCGGCCGCGACCTCACTCGTCACGCAGCATGTAGCCGGCGTTGCGCACGGTATGGATCAGCGGCTGGGGGAACGGCTTGTCGATCTTCTGCCGCAGGCGCGACACGTGCACGTCGATCACGTTGGTCTGCGGGTCGAAATGGTAGTCCCACACCCCTTCGAGCAGCATGGTGCGCGTCACCACCTGGCCCGCGTGGCGCATGAGGTACTCGAGCAGCCGGAACTCCCTCGGCTGCAGGTCGACCTTCTGCCCGGCGCGGCGCACCAGGCGCGACAGGAGGTCCATCTCCAGGTCGCCCACGGCGAGCCGCGTGGTCGGGCCGGTTTCCCCCTTGCCGCGACGCCCCAGCGCCTCGATCCGGGCCAGCAGCTCGGAAAACGCGAACGGCTTGGTCAGGTAGTCGTCGCCGCCCGCCTTGAGCCCCGCCACCCGCTCGTCCACCTGGGCCAGCGCCGACAGCACCAGCACGGGGGTGCGGTTGTTCTGGGCGCGGATGGTTTCCAGCAGCCGGAGCCCGTCGATGCCGCCCGGCAGCATGCGGTCCAGGATGATGGTGTCGAAGCTTTCGCTGACCGCCATGAACAGCCCGTCCTTGCCATTGTCGGCCTGGTCCACCACGTGGCCGGCTTCCTTCAGGCCCTTGGCGACGAAGCCGCGGACGGTTTGATCGTCCTCGACCAGCAGGATGCGCATCGTTCGGTTCTTCTCCGGCAGACACCGCGTGAGCGGCGTTCCACACGGTGCGCCCGCCCGGTGGGACTTGTCCATCTGGCGCCATCTCGGCCGGCCGCTTCGTGACGCTCCGGCAGGTCTGGGGTTCCGGCCGACCCGGGAACGGGATGCGGCGGGTCCGGTGCGCGCCACGCATGATGTCATGAAATGGTGTCACGAACCGGTCGGGCAGGCGGGCCGCCGTTGCCTCAGTCCAGCTTGCCTGATGGTATCGCGTCCGGTCCCGCAGGCGGGGAAAGGGCGGCTGGGGGCGTCGGGGCGAGCAGCGTCGCCAGTTCCCGCAGCTTGTCCGAGGCGGCAACCGCGGTTATCGCCTCGATCGCCCGGAACGCGGCCAGCACCGCCTCGCCGGTCGCCGTCAGGCGGCTGCCGCCGCCCGACGGGCCGCCCGTGCTGGTGCTCACCAGCGGCATCCTGAAGGACGTGTTCATCTCCTCGACCAGGTCCCAGGCGCGCTTGTAGCTCATGGTCATCGCCCGGCCGGCCGCGGAGATCGAGCCGGTCTCGCGGATCGCCTCCAGCAGCTCCGCCCGGCCGGGGCCGACCGCGATGCCGCCTCGCAGCACCACGCGCAGATGCAGCCCCAGGCGGTCCGGGTGGCGAAGCTTGGGCAAGGCGGCAGCCTTATCGTCCGGTTCGGGAAGGCGATCCTAGTCGGACGCCGGGCTCGTGTCTCCGGTCGCCGGGTCCGGCCAGGCGGCATCGGCCGCGACGAGATCAGAGATCGAACTCCAGGCTTGCCAGCACCGTGCGTGGCGCGCCGAGATAGGCGGTGTCCGCGCCCGGGCTGCCGACGATGTTGCCGTCGGCGATCGAGGAATAATAATGCGTGTCGGTCACGTTGATCGCGCCGAGCCTCGCGATCACCGCATGGCGCAGCACGCGGCTCGCGTAGCGGATGCCCAGGTCGAGCGTCGCGTATTGCGGGGCGAAAGGGTTGTTGGTGTCGGTCGCGGCGCGCGCGCTCTCGTAGTGCGCGCTGCCGGTGAAGGCGAGCCCGTGCAGAAAGGCGGGATGGAAGTCCAGCGTCACGTCGCTCTTCCATTGCGGCACGCCGACGATCATGCCGCCTTCGGTGGCGGGATTGCCCGAGCCGAGCAGTCGCGCGTCGATAAAGGTGAAGCCGCCGAGCACGCTCAGCGACGGCAGGAGGTTTCCCTGCGCGAAGAACTCGAAGCCCTGGTCGCGCTGCTCGCCGATCACCTGGAACACGTTGTCGGCAAGCGTGGTCGCGTAGGGCCGCGTCATGCGGAACGCGTCGGCGGTCAGCAGCAGGTTGGCCACCGGCGCGTACTTGACGCCGGCCTGGAACATCTCGTCGTGGTACGGGGACAGGAAGGCGTTGGCGTTGATCGCGGTCGCAGGCGCCTGGTCGCTTTCCTCGACGCTGCTTGCGTAGGTGAAGTAGGCGGTGACCTTGGAGGTGGGAGTCCAGATCCCGCTCACCGTCGGGCTGAACGCGCCGTTCGCGTCGCCGATGCTGGTCACTGCGTCCCGGGCGTTGTAGCTGGCCGAGCGGAGGAAGGACTCGCTGAACACCGCCTCCATCGCCCAGTTTCTGTCGATGTGCAGGGTGTCGCCCTCGATGATCGACTGCTGGAACAGGTCGCCCGCGAGATACTGCCTGCCGTGCGACGGGATCGCGACGGTGCGGAAGATCGCGGGGTCGGAAAGGTTCGACTTGCCGAGCGTGGTCACGATCGAGCTGCTGTAGTTGTACTGGTCGTTGACGAAACCGTTGCTGCCGAGGCTGAGGTCGTTGCGCATGCCGGCGATCAACACGTGCCCGTTGAGCGAGGCCTCGTTGCTGCCGTCGGTGAAGTGCGGGACGGCGGTGAAGTTCTTGGTGGTGGTGTAGTCGCCGCGGTTGTCGGACAAGGTGTTGCTGATGCCAAACAGGTTGCGCTGCGCGTCCTGGTACAGCCCGCCGAGCTCGAGCCGCCAGTCGTCGCCGAAATCGTGGATCACCTTCACGAGGCCGGTGTCGGTGATGAGGTCGGTGCCGGCACCCGGCTGGCCCAGGCCGCGCTGCGTCGGATCGGGGGCTTCGGGCAGGATGGTGTTCCGGTTGGTCGGGCTGGTGCTGGCGCCGTCGTAGACGATGCTGCCGGGCAGGCCGTAGCCGCTGTCCTCGTAGTGGCTGCCGTCGACCTCGATCACCGTATGGGCGTCCAGGTGGATGTCGAGGTCGGCGCTGCCGAGCGTGCGGTCGGCGAAGCTGCCGCCTGCGAAGCTTTCGCCCTCGCCGTGCACGAGGTCGATGCGGTAGCCGAGCCAGCCATTGGCGCCGACGCGTCCGCCGACGTCGCCCTCGGTGGTGAACAGCCCGTCGCTCGCGTAGCTGCCGACCAGGCGGGCGAGCGGCGTGTCGGTGGGGCGCTTGAGGATGTAGTCGAACACCCCGGCCGGCGTTTCCGGCCCGAACAGCGCGCCGCCGAGCCCGTTCAGCACCTGGATGCTGTCGAGGTTCTCGACCGGGATCGCGGTGGTGCCGATGACGTTGAGGCCGTCGAGCCGGGTGTTCTCGGTGATCGAGCCCTGGAAGCCGAGGGATTGCGGGCGCGACACCTCCAGCCCCTGCTGGTCGCGCACCTCGACCGAGGGCAGGGCGCGCAGCGCGTCGTTCAGCGTGCGCAGCTGCTGGTTGGCGAGGAGATCCTGCGTCAGCACCGTGACCGACACCGGCGCGGTCAGGATCGGCGTGGGGCCGAGCGGCCCCAGCTGCGCGGTGCCGGCATGGAACTGCGCGGTCGACGCATACGGTGCCTCGCCGCGCACGGTGATGGTCTCGTCGGGACCGTGGCCGGGCGTGGTGGCGGCCGCCGTACTGGTAGGTGCGGCAGCGACCGGGGGCGGGGCGGCATCGGTCGCGGCGCGGGCGGTCGCGGCGGGCACGCTCACGGCCAGCAATCCGGCAAGCAGCCGCGTCGATCCGTGCGTCATGGTCCACCCTCGGCTTCGGGTGCGTTCTATCCGGGCAGATATAACGGTGTCTATGACGGCGGGGCGGGCGAGGTGCCGGTGCGTCCGGTCCGCCCTGCGATTTACCACGGCGTGTATCGGTTCAGGCACAGGAGGCGCCGGTGCCTCGGCGGTGCGACGTCAGCACTGGTTCGCGTCAAAGGCGAGAAGGGTTCGAACCCGCTGTCGATCCAGTGAAGGCCTAGCCCGCAGCGGGCGTGATGTCTGGCTCCGGCCGATACCCGACAGTCCGCTATCAAGCGGGCCGCTGGACGAAGCAGATACTCGATAGCGAGCAAGAATGGTAAAACTGCCGCCGTTGTCACTTCAGCCGGTAGCGGTGACGCACCTCCTCGAGCAACACAAAGCGTAGGCGGGGAGGGCCGCCGCCATGGAGATGGCTCTGCGGGAAGTCACGTTCCCAGAGTCGCTGGTCGACTGGATCCCTGAAAAGGGTGAACCACCCGCTACCGTCCTGGGCGGTCTGAGACAAATAAGAGGACGTCAGGTTTTCTATACGCTTGCAGGCGTGATCGGCGACCACACGACCGGTTTCCGAGACCCACCGCCCCTCTACGGTCGTTTCATCCGATGCAATCCCAGTCATCAAGCACGATCTCTTGTCGTCAGGCATCAAGCCGCCTCCAAGCGGAGGCTGAAGCAGTAACACATGGATCAGCAACGTTCGTCATCGTTGGCCGAAAGCGGGCTGTCCGCTCTGGAGCGGCTAGCGGTGAAGAGAGGACGCCCGCTGTCTCTTCTTGAAAGAGCCGGCAGATTTGAGCTCAACTTCGTTATGCATTCGGCTGCTTAGAACGCCTAAAAAACGCACGCAAACGATGATTTTGGTGGAAGATGCGGCCTGTCTGATTCCGTTGGAGGAAGGAAGGATAATTTGTGCAAATCCTTAAAGTACAGGTAGTTTTGCCGACTGGATCTCGATCTGCTAATTCTCGGATATCATGAACAGATTTGACCAATCGACCGAAACCGAAGTGGCCGTATATGCTCGGCTTGCGGAGCAGTTATTTCGAGAAAAGGTTAGTAACCAGGAAGCTTTTGAGGAACGGGTCCGGGCCGGCCTTCTTTTCAGTGGTCCTGATCCGTATGCCGAGAATAAGATTAAGCTGACCCGCTTAAGGGGACTTTTCTCGCTTGAGTTATTTCAGGCAATGATCTGCGGTGGGGCATCATTTAGGCCGATGTATGTCTCAATTCTCTGGGACCGTTTGTTGGCCGCGGGCGTTGTATTCAAAGCATTTGCCGCCGTTACAGGCGCCCCTTTCGTGGATCACCACATTGATGAGGCGCGCTTGTCCCTGCATCTGGGCGATGACACTTTTCTTAATCTGTTTGCTTCGCCCGCACGTCTTCTCGATCGCTATCGGCATGCATTAGCGGCAGTTGATGTCAGCATTGGCGAAACCCAGTCACGTGGTACAGGCTTTGTTGTAATGCATGAGCAGCAACAGTATTTTGTGACGTGCAAGCACAATGTTGATCCAGCGGAGGGCGTTACTACCGAAGCGATCACGTCATCGTCTGGGGAGACGCTGCATCTCGGCCGGTTTGAGCTATCCAAGTCATACGACATTGCAACGGCTCGCTTGGTTCGCAGCTTCGAAGGGCCATTCTTCGCGTTCTCGGATCAAGTCGAAGTATTCGATGAGGTGTTCACGCTCGGTTATCCATACGTTCCGCGCGCCAATTCGATGCTCCTAGGCCATCGCGGCGAGATGAACGGCAAGGTTAATCTGTACGCTGAAAAATGTTCCGCGCTAATCATATCTAATCTTGTGTCGCCGGGAAGTAGCGGTGGGCCAGTACTAACCCGTGACGGCCATTGCGTCGGCATGACGATTGATTGGCTGGAGGGAGAATGGGGAGATACTGAAAAGCTGGAGAAAATGCGGTTCTCTGCCGCTCTCCCTGCTGACACTCTTCGTGAAGCCGTTGAGGCAACTCCATAAGATCGGTCG
>CAXSHC010000009.1:3745-4620 GCA_964236745.1 uncultured Acetobacteraceae bacterium | reverse complement strand
AGAGTAGATGACGATCGTTCTGGTTGGTCCGGCAGCAATGTCTGCACCGGAAGCGGACGGGCAGCTTTCCACCAACTCAGTCAGTGCGGCGCCGCGCGGCTATGTCCGCTTTCTGGCACCAGCGTGGAAGGCCAGAGTGGCTGAGATGAGGCGCAAAGCAGCTAACCTGCGCCTATCAGGCTATGTCTACTTCCCACCATTAAGTCTCGTCGGCTATCCGTAGAATTCTCCGGGCTGCTCGAGAAAGAACCATGCGGTCGTGGACCAGTCCCAGAATCTCCACGATGCCGTCCGGACCCAACCTGTAGACGACGAGGTGGTGGGGGGGGTGCCGACGCGCCGTGCAGCCTGGATGCGGTGGCGGCGGAGCCGGAGGGGGTAGGCATGGATGCCCCGGAGGCGGGAGACCTCGATCGAGCCGGGCAGGTGCGGATCATTTCCCAACGCGGCCATGACCATCAGAATCAGCTGCCCATAGCGGCCTGCTGCTTCGAGGCTGTGAACGTGAGCGCTCTCGAGGAGGAGAGCATCGATCCGGGCCTCCGCCGTTCCTGCAAGCCGGTAGACCAACTAGGCCCTGGCGGAAAAGCGAGCTTGCAGCCGTGCCATCATGCCGTCGTGGAGGTTGCGTTCGTCTTCCGCGGTCGCCACGGTCGTGTAGCGGCCAGCCTCGATATCGGCCGATCCGGCGTCCACCGCTTGAAGCAGCTCGTCGTCCTCGCTTTTGGCTTCGTCAAGCAAACGTTTGACCGCCTCCTCGAGAAACGCCGAGGGGCTGGCGGCCCTGCCTTCGGCCACCTGCCGCTCGATCACGCGCTGAAGCTCGTCAGGGAGCTGAACCATGCCCATGGGGAACCTCCGGATGTCAGCCTAGA
>CAXSHC010000009.1:0-3728 GCA_964236745.1 uncultured Acetobacteraceae bacterium | reverse complement strand
CATTCGAACCCAGATGATGTCGCGCTTCTCTGCTTCGTGGACCGGCACCGCAGGCTGCCCGGTGGCGACCCGCAGCCGGAGGCTAGCGCTGGCGGATCAGCGGCACCCAGTTCCACCAGCGCGGCTTACGTATCCGCTCGCGCTCGAAGGTGAACAGGCCGGAGCCGATGATCACAAGCGAGCCCGCGATCATGCCGAAATCGACGCCGATGCCGAACAGCAGCGCGTCCAGCGCCACCGCCCACAGCATCTGGCTGTATTGCGGCGGCGCCACCTGGCTCGCCGGCGCCTGCTCGGACGCCAGAAGCAGCAGCACGGTGCCCAGCGCCGACAACAGGCCATAGCCCAGCACCCACACCCCCTGCAGCGCGGTGGGCAGCAGGAGATGCGGGCTGGCGAGGACGAAGCTCGCCACGATCGGCCCAACCACGCCGGCACCGTACAAGGAGATCCGCTTCTCGCTCGGGCCCAGCCCGCGCAGGATCACGACCGTCACCGCGGCGGCGAACGCGCCCAGGATCGCCGACAGGTGGCCAAAGGTGAACGGCTGCAGCCCCGGGCGAAGCACGATCAGCACGCCGGCGAAGCCGGTCCCCACCGCCATCCAGCGACGCCAGCCGACCGGCTCGCGCAGGAACAGCACCGACAGCACGGTGACGAAGGCTGGCATCAGGAACAGCAGCGCCATCGCTTCCGCCATCGACAGCCGCGTGAAGGCGATCACCGAGAACACGGCACCCGCCACCGTGGCGACGGCGCGCAGGCACCACATTCCCCGGTTGCGGCAGCGGAGCAGGTCGCTCCAGCGCTCGTCGGGCCGCCTGACCAGCGGCACCGCCGCCAGCCCCAGCACCGCGCCCGCGAACACCAGCTCGAACGGCGGCAGCGCGCCGTGCAGCAGCTTCACCGACGCGTCGCTCAGCGAGTAGGCGAGAAAGGCGGCGAAGGCCAGCAGCACGCCGCGCCCGGCGTTGCCGGGGCGTGTGGGCGCGTCGGCTCCGGCATGCACGGCCGGCGCCCTCAGCTCGGTCCCTCGGTGCGGCGGCCGACCACCACCAGTACGTCCACCGGCTTGTTCTTGCGCGACAACGCCAGCCGTATGGAGGAGCCGGGGGCGGCTGCGGCCACGGTGCGTATCAGGCCGCGGTTGGTATCGACGTGCTCGCCGTTGACCGTGCGCACCACGTCGCCCGGCCGCAGGCCCGCGCGCTGCCCGGGACCGTTCTTGTCCACCGACACGATGGTGACGCCGCCGCCGGCCGCGTTCTCCAGCGTGACGCCGAGCCAGCCGCGGTCGATGTGTCCCTTGGCGCGAAGCTGGTCGACGATCGGCGCCACCAGCTCCGACGGGATGGAGAAGCCGATGCCGACCGAGCCGCCGCCCGGCGACACGAAGGCGGTGTTCAGCGCCACCACCTCGCCGCGCATGTTGAACGCGGGGCCGCCCGAGTTGCCCGGGTTGATCGGCGCGTCGAGCTGCATGAAGTCGTCGAACGGCCCGGCGCCGATGTCGCGCCCGCGCGCCGACACGATGCCGGCGGTGACGGAGGAGCCGAGCCCGAACGGGTTGCCGGCCGCCAGCACCCAGTCGCCGATCTGCACGTCCTGGGAGCGGCCCCAGGTGACGAAGGGCAGCTTGCGGTCGGTCTTGACCTGGATCACCGCGATGTCGGTCAGGTCGTCCGAGCCGAGGATCCTGGCCGGCAGCTCGGTGCCGTCAGAGAACGACACGGTGATGTTGTCCGCTTGGCCGACCACGTGGTTGTTGGTGACGATCACGCCGGACGGGTCGATCACGAAGCCGGAGCCCGCGCCCAGCATCTGCTCGCGGTGGGTGCGCATGCGGTCGCGGAACTGCTTCTCGAACGGGGTGCCGCGCAGGGCGGGCGGCACCTTGACCTTGGCGTCCGCGGCCGCGTCGTCCACTTCCTGGGTGACGGCGATGTTGACCACCGCCGGCACCACGCGCTTCACCAGCGGTGCGAAGGTGAGCGGCCCGGACTGCACCAGCACCGGGTCGTCCGCCCGGGCCGGGGCCGGAGCCAGGACCGGAGCCAGGGCCGCGGCAGCGACGCACAGCAGGCCCGCCAGGGCCGCCGCGCTGGGCAGGCGCCACGAGAACGGTCCTGGTTCGGTCATGCAGCCTGCGTCCTCGGGCGGTCGACGATCATCCTAGAACCAGAACGGTCGGGAAATCACCGGGGCGGCCGACCTGTTGCATTGGTGGTGCGCAGCTGTGACCCGGAAGACGCGGTTGTCGGGCCGCCCGGATCCTCCGGCCAGTCGTGACGTGGGTAGCGGCCGCGCATGTCGCGCCGCATGTCGGCCCAGCCGCCGCGCCAGAACCCGTCGAGGTCGGCGGTGATCGCCGCCGGGCGTCCGGCCGGAGACAGCAGTGCCGCCTGCAGCCGCACCCGCCCGTCCGCCAGCAGCGGCAGCGCGCGCACGCCGAAGAAGTCCTGCGCGCGCGACGAGGCGGTGGGCACCGCGGCGGTGTAGTCGATGGCGATGCGCCGGGCGGGCAGGGCGAGATGGGTCGGCAGCGCCCGGTCCAGCCGTTCCCGGTCCGACGCGTCCAGCCGGCGGCGCAGCAGGGCGTGGAGGTCCAGGCCGGCGAGTTCGGGAAGGCGCGACAGGGATGCCAGGTTCGGGGCCAGCCAGTCCTGCACGGTGGCGGCGAGGGCGGCGTCGTCGAGGTCGGGTAGGGAGGAAGCGTCGCCGTCGAGTTGTCGCAGCAGCGCCACCCTGGCCTGGAGCTGCCGGGCGGCATCGGTCCAGTCGAGCGCGGTGTTGAGCCGTGTCGACGCGGCGCCGGCCAGCAGGCGCGCCGTTTCCGCGGGGTCGGCGGGAAGGATGCGGTCGGCCAGCACCAGCTGGCCCAGGCGCCGTCGCCTGCGGCTGACCACCGCGCCGCTGGTCGGATCGAGGATGTTCTCGACCTGCTCGGTGGTGCGGGCGAGCAGGCTGTCCGGCAGCCGGTCCGGGTCCAGCGGCACGGCCAGGGTGATGCGGGCGGCGTCGCGCACGTGCAGCGCCGCCACCGCCAGCAGCCGGCTGCCGGCCAGCCGGTCGTCGCGCGGCAACTTGGCGCTGCCGCCGCCGGCCAGGCGGAACGAGCCGATGTCGCCGCGGCTTTGCGCCACCCTGTCGGGAAAGCCCGCCGCGACCAGGGCGGCGAGGTTGCCGTCCGAGGCCGCCTTGGTGCGCAGCCGGGCGCGATAACCGGACGCCGCCTGCCGGATCCGCTGCAGCGCGCCGCGATCGGCGTCGCCGGTACCGCGTCCCGCCAGCAGTTCCAGCCGAAGCAGGAGGTCGGCGGGCGGATCGACCACGCGGCCACCGCCGGCCGGGCGCGGCCGCATCGGGTCGCGCTCCTCCAGCAGTGCCGCGAGGTCGGCGGCCAGCGCCTGCTCGGCCGGCCCTTCCGCCGCCAGCATCATCGCCGCCAGCCGCGGGTGCGCCCCCAGCGCCGTCATGCGGCTGCCTGCCGGGGTGATGGCGCCCGCCTCGTCCAGCCCGCCCAGGGCGCGAAGCAGGCTGCCGGCGGCCTCGAACGCGCCGGCCGGCGGCGGGTCGGGCAGAGGCAGGGCGGCCACCGCCGTGCCCATGGACGCGGTCCAGGCGGCCAGCTGCAGCCGGAACCCGGACAACTCGGCATCGAGGATCTCCGGCCGGTCCTGGAGCGCGAGGCCGCGCCCGGCGGCCCCGGACCAGCAGCGGTACGCGAC
>CAXSHC010000008.1:18430-24238 GCA_964236745.1 uncultured Acetobacteraceae bacterium | reverse complement strand
CAGATCCGGAGCCGGTGCCCCCCGGCTAGTTCGTTCCGCTTGCCGCCGCCGCGTGACCCGTCGTCAGCAGGGCGCGCAGCCCCGCGTGCCAATCGGCCCAGCTCGGCCCGAGGCTGTTCCGGGTGCGCCGGGCCGGCCGGTTGCCGCGCGCCATGATCGCGTCGGCCATGGCGTCGAGATCCAGATAGCCGACCTCGACCAGCTCCTCGCGCTCCTCCGACCCGATCGACTGCCCGCAGCCGTCGAAGCCGATCACCGGCACCCCGTTGCCCTGCGCCTCGAGGATCGCCGCTCCCGAACCCCCGTCCCGGGCGGTCAGAAGGAATAGGTCTGCACCGGGCACCATACGGGCGGGCGCTTCCTGCGGGTCGATCAAACGCACCCGGTCGCCCAGGCCGAGCCGGTCGATGTCGTGCCGGCACAGGGCGGCGAACAGCGGATCGCAGGTTTCGCCCAGCCACAGGAAGAAGGCCTGCCGCAAGGCATTGTCCGGCGCCGCCTCGCGCAGGGCGCGCGGGATCACCTCGCGGGCGACGCGGATGAACAGGTCGGTGCCGCTGCGGAACTCGACCCCGCCGCGGCCGAGCACCAGCAGCGCGTCGGGCGGC
This sequence comes from uncultured Acetobacteraceae bacterium, assembly GCA_964236745.1. Lineage (GTDB taxonomy): Bacteria > Pseudomonadota > Alphaproteobacteria > Acetobacterales > Acetobacteraceae > Lichenicola. Next base: position 23,630 of record CAXSHC010000008.1, on the reverse strand, counting down.
AGCCCCAGCGCCTCGCGGAGCTCGATGTTGGCGAGGCGGGAGTCCAGGCTGGCCGGCGGCGCCGCTACCCCGTCGGTCATGGCCGCGACCTGGTCCGGGGGCAGCCGGTAGTGCCGGACCAGCGCGTCGCGCGCAGGCTCCGACTGGGTGAGGATGCGCAGCGTCGCACGACTTAGCGCCTGCATGGTGTCGTCGCCGCCACCGACGCTGTCGATGGTGACCGGCATCTCGTGCAGCCAGGCCAGCGGACGCAGCCCGAGCTCGGCGGCCAGGACCGCCGCGCCGGCTGCGGCCGTGCTGTTGACCAGCACAACGCCCGACGGGTCGTGGTCGTGGAAGGAGTAGAGGATGTCGGCCATCTGGTCGCGCCGCGCGGCACCGTCCGACCAGCGGTCCGCCGCCAGCACCAGGGTCGGCGCGACGGAAGCAAAGGTTTCGGCGAGCGGCCCGTCATGGCAGATCACGACATGGCAGGAAAAGGCGGGATCGATCGCCATCTGCTCCAGCGCACGCAGCGCGCACAGCCCGGCCTCCCCGTGCGAGGCGTCCTGCACGATCATCAAAAGCTGGATCCCGTTGGCCGCGCTGCCGCTGACGACGGGTCGGCTCCACGGGTGCCAGTCCAGCGGCAGCGGCAGCGGCGAGATGTTCCGGCTCCGGCCGGCTGACAGGTAGTGGCTCAGTGGCGGCACGCCCTGCGTGGCCGCTTCCGCGCAGGCCGGGTAGCAGGACCGATAGTAGGACGGGTCGAAGGCGTCGCAAAGCCGTTCCCCGTGCGCGCCGGGCGTGGCCAGGAAGTGCGCCAGCGGCCCGGCCGGGTTTGTTGCCGCGTCCGGATGCCGGTCAAGATAGGCGGCGGCGGGAAAGAACGGGTTCGGGTCGCGACCCTCGCAGGCGCCATAGCGGAGGTAGTGCAGGAAGGGCGGGATGCCGCTTTCCACCACGTCGGCGTTCTGGTTGCGGTAGAACCAGCTGTCGAACAGCGGGTGCGGATCGCGGTTTTCAGACAGGCCGAACTCGAGGAAGTGCAGAAAGGGATCCATGCCGGAGCGGGACACATCCGGATGCTCGCGCATGTAGTGTGCGCCGTCGAACAAGGCGTTCGGCGACCGTCCAGGGCCGCAGCCGAGGGTTGCGAAGTGCAGCAGCGCGTCGGCCGGCGCCAGGGGGTCCGGGCAGGCGGCCAGGTAATGCGCCGGGTCGAACAGCCAGCTCGGCCGCGCGCCTTCGAGGCGGCCGGAATGAAGGTAATGCGCAAGCGGGTCGAGGCCGACGGCGGCGACGTCCGGCCGGTTCTCGCTGTAGGTCGCGGGATCGAACAAGGGATGCGGCTGCAGCCGGTCCTGCCAGCCCTGGGCGGCGTAGTGCGCCAGGGGATGCTCCGACCGGTCCAGCGCGCGATTCTGCCGGCGGTAGTAGTTGGCGTCGAACAGCGGGTTGGGCCGCCGGTTCTCGCGACGGCCGGGGCCGAGCAGGTGGGTGAGGGGGTTGGTGCCGGCCTTGAGCGGCGGGCTTTGCGACGCATAGAAGCGGGCGTCCACGAGCGGGTGCGGATCGATCTGCAGCCGGACACCAGTCGCAAGATAGTGCAGGAACAGGAAGTCGGCGGTGTCCGGCGCGCCGGGCTGGTTCAGGTAGAAGGCCGGGTCGAACAGGATGCAGGGGGAACGCCCTTCCGCGAGTCCGGATGTCAGGAAGTGGTCGAACGGATCGATCCCGGAGGCGGCGATGTCGGGATAGCGCAGCAGGTACCAGTTGCGGTCGAACAGCAAGCGGATCGCGGCCAGCGCAAAGCGGTCGAGCAGCGGGATCGGCAGTGACGTGGCGAAGCCGAGCGGGGATAGCACGGCACCGCGGCGCGCCGCAGGCACATCGTCGAGCAGGATGGGCTCCGGGGGGAGCATGACTGCCTCGTGCGTGATCGCGTCCATTGCATCGCCTCATGCTGCTCCGGAAGCAAAAATGACGAGGCGTGCTTAAGAAGAGGTTAAACCCCTGGTGAACATCTCGGGAACTTGATCATGGCCGATCCGTTGCCGGCCGCGAACAGGAGTGCCGATATGCCCTTCCTCAAGACGGCCGACGGAACGGATCTTTTCTTCAAGGACTGGGGCAACGGTCGGCCGGTGGTATTTGTTCATGGCTGGCCGCTCAATGCCGACATGTGGGAATACCAGATGGTCCCCATGGCTCGTTCCGGCCTGAGAATGGTGGCGGCGGATCGGCGCGGCTTCGGGCGGTCCGGCCAGCCCGGTGGCGGCTATGACTACGACGTGTTCGCGGATGACCTCGCGCTGCTCCTGGACACGCTCGACCTGCACGACGTGACCCTGGTCGGGTTCTCGATGGGCGGCGGCGAGGTGGTGCGCTACCTGGCGCGGCACGGCGATGCGCGGGTGTCGCGCGCGGTGCTGGTGTCGTCGGTGACGCCGTTCCTGGAAAAAACGCCGGACAATCCGGACGGCGTGGACCGGAGCGTGTTCGACCACATGATCGAGCAACTGGGGGACGACCGTCCGCACTTCCTCGCGAGCTTCGGCAAGGCGTTCTTCGGCGCCGGCCTGCTCAGCTCGCCGGTTTCGGCCGAGCTGCTTGAATGGTGCAGCGACATGGCGCTGCAAGGTTCGCCGCTGGCGACGCTGGACTGCGTGCGCTTGTTCTCCGAAACCGACTTCCGCGCCGACCTGGCGGCAATCCGGATACCCACCCTGGTGATCCACGGCACGTCCGACGCCACGGTGCCGCTGGAGGTGTCAGGACAACGAACCGCGGCCTCGATCGCAGGCGCGCGGCTGGTCGAGTACCAGGGCGCACCGCACGGCTTGTTCTACACGGAAAGGAACAAGCTGAACGCGGACCTTCTCGGCTTCATCGGCGCCTGAGCAGGCCTGGAACGTTCAGGAATGAGCACCGAGCAGCACAGCGTCGGTCACGCGCCAGCTTTCGCCGTCCGCAATCAGCTGCTCGATCTCGGCGGGGTCCTCGAGGAACTGCGCTTCGCGGTAGCGTCCGAACGGGTGAATCACGATCACCCCGCGACGGGGCTCAGACATCTGGCTTGACATGGAACACCGTGGTTGCAGCGGATTGATCGGGAAACATGCGTGCGTAGAGGCGGCGCTTGGCCGCCTCCGACCAGCCGCTGCGAGATCCTGATGCTGTTTGCTGCGACAAGGCGCGGACAACGAGCCGCTCCCGGCTGGACGGCGATCCCGAGTATGCGACGACTCCCCGATCGACCTTGGTCACGTGCGTTCTCCCTGGTAGCTCAGGTCACGGTCCGAACTCTATGGCCGGTTCGTGGCAAGCTGATGGCAGCATATTCGATTCGAAATCGATAAGAAATGGTTAAGCGCTTCGGTATTGCTGTTCTGGCCTTGTTCTCGCTATCGCAGGCAGCGCCAGCCCGTTCCGTTCTACCCTCGCGGCCTGGAGTCGGCCCGGTCGACCGCAGGATCCCGGTGCCGCTGAACCAGGCGCCCTGGACCGCGCTGGCACGGGTGCAGACCGAGCTCGGCGAGCGCTGCAGCGGCTTCCTGGTGGCGCCGCGGGTGGTGATCACCGCGGCACACTGCCTGTTCCTGCCGCGTGTCCGCCGCTTCATCCAGCCGGGCTCGGTGCACGTGCTGGTCGGCTATGACGACGGACGTTACCGCGCCCATGCGCGGGTATCGGCATTCCGGCTGGCGGAAGGCTACCAGCCGCTGGACGAGGCGGGCAGCGGTGGGGCGGACCGGGCGGTGCTGGTGCTGGACCATCCGGTGGTGCCGGAAGCAGACGTGCTGGAAACCGCGTCGGCGCCGGCAGGGGTTCCGCTGCCGGTGCGGCTCGGCGGCTACGGCCAGGACCGCGACGAGCGTGTCGTGGCCGATCCGGCCTGCGCCGTGACCGGGCGCGTGGCGGATGGCGGGGGGCGGCCGCTGCTGGCGCACAACTGCGACGCCACGCGCGGAACCAGCGGCGCGCCGCTGCTGTGGCGCCGGCCGGACGGTCGCTGGGTGGCGATCGGCGTCCAGATCGGGGCATCGGCCGGGGGTGCCGGCGGCGTGGCGGTGCCGCTTGGACCGCCGGCGGAGGATCTCACTCGGTCGGATAAGTCCGCGGATAGGTGATGCGGTCGCCCGGGCCCGGCGCTTCCGGAGACCCCTTCTTGCCGCAGCCGGCCAGCCCCAGCGCCAGGCTGGTGCAAAAGAGCAGGATAGCGACGGCCTTCACGACGGGGGCTCCGGCTGCATACGGGTGATCCAGCCTTGCGCTTGTTGGCGAACGTTGCCGGGTGCGGTGCCGCCCTCGCTGGTGCGCGACGCGATGGACGCGTCCACCGTGAGCACCGCGAACACGTCAACGGTGATCCCGGGCTCCTCCGCCCGCATCTCGTCCAGGGTCAGGAGGGCCAGGTCGACGCCGCGGGCCTCGGCACGGGCAACCAGGCGCCCGGTGACGTGGTGCGCGGTGCGGAACGGCAGGCGCAGCACGCGCACCAGCCAATCGGCGAGGTCGGTCGCGGTGCTGTAGCCGGCGCCGGCCAGCGCGCGCATCCGGGAGGTCACGGCCACCATGTCGCGCACCATGCCGTCCATGGCGGCAAGGCACAGCGTAGCGGCCTCGGTGGCGGCGAACACCGGCTCCTTGTCCTCCTGCATGTCCTTGGCATAGGCGAGCGGCAGGCCCTTCATCACCGCCAGCAGGCCCATCAGCGCGCCGATGATGCGCCCGCTCTTGGCGCGGGTCAGCTCGGCGGCGTCCGGGTTGCGCTTCTGCGGCATGATCGACGAACCGGTGGAAAAGGCGTCGGACAGCCGGATGAAGCCGAACGGCGCCGAGCACCACAGGACGATCTCCTCGGCCAGGCGAGACAGGTGCACCGACAGGATCGACAGCGCAGACAAGTATTCGAGCGCGAAGTCGCGGTCCGACACCGCGTCCAGCGAGTTGCGCGATGGGCGGTCGAAGCCGAGCAGGGAGGCGGTGAGCCGCCGGTCGATCGGGAACGAGGTGCCGGCCAGCGCCGCCGCCCCCAGCGGGCACTCGTTCAGCCGCCGCCGGGTGTCGGCGAGCCGGCCGCGGTCGCGGTTCAGCATCTCGACGTAGGCCAGCAGGTGGTGGCCGAAGGTGACCGGCTGCGCGGTCTGCAGGTGGGTGAAGCCCGGCATTGGGTCCGCCGCATGATCGGCGGCGCGTGTGGCGAGGCTCAGCATCA
>CAXSHC010000008.1:16367-18420 GCA_964236745.1 uncultured Acetobacteraceae bacterium | reverse complement strand
GTCGCGCACCCACAGCCGGAAGTCCGTCGCCACCTGGTCGTTGCGGCTGCGCGCGGTGTGCAGGCGACGAGCGGCGTCGCCGATGCGCTCGGCCAGGCGTGCCTCGATGTTCATGTGTATGTCCTCGAGCGCCGGATCGAAGCTGAAGGTTCCGGCCTCGATCTCGCCGCCGATCGCCGACAGCCCGTTCCGGATCGCCGTGGCGTCCGACGCGTCTAGGATGCCTGCCGCCTGCAGCATCTGCGCGTGCGCATCCGAGCCGCGCAGGTCCTGACGCCACAGCTGCCGATCGAAGCCGATCGAGGCGTTGATCTCCTGCATGACGGCGGACGGGCCAGCGGCGAAGCGGCCGCCCCACTGCATGTTGGCCTGCGTGGCATCGGGCGACGGGGGATTGGCCGGCGGCGCGGCGGGATGCGGCTTTGCCTGCTGCCCAGGATCATGCGCAGCACCCTGCGCCGCGGCGTTCTCGCGGCCGGCGGGACCCTAATGGCCGCCGCGGTCGCGCGCAAACTCGGGCTCGGCGACGCGTCGGCGCAGCCCGATCCGGCGCATCCCCCGGTGCAGGGGCTGGAGGTGGTGCGTCCGCATCCGCCCAGCGCGCTGCCGGCGCTGTCCTTCGCCGACGCGAACGGTCAGGTGCTGACGCTGGACCGGATCAGGGCGGCGCGTGGCGATAACGGCGTCCTGCTCAACCTGTGGGCCACCTGGTGCGTGCCCTGCGTGGCGGAGATGCCGGCGCTGGATCAGCTGTCGCGTGCCCTTGTCCCCGCCAGGGTGACGGTGCTGACGGTGTCGCTGGACCACGGCGGCGCCGAACAGGTGCGGGCATTCTATGCCGCGCACGCCATACGCTCGCTGCCGGTGCTGCTCGACCCGCACAGTGCGTCCATGGCGGCACTCGGGCTGGACGGGATCCCGACCACGCTGCTGATCGACCGCGCCGGACGGGAAGTGGCGCGCATATCCGGCTCGGTCGACTGGGCGGCACCGGCAGCGGCGGCGCTGGTCACCCGGCTGGTGTCGTGACCGTCGCATCCGGCTGTACGCCCGCCTGTATGCCGGCCTGCACGTTCGGCTGGAAGTCCGGCTGCACGCCCGTCTGCTCGTAGGTGGTGACCTCGAAGCCGGCGAGCCAGGCGGTGCCGAACGCGGTGGAGATGGCGACGTCGGTAGCATCGCGTCCCCGCGCCATCAGGATGCGGCCGATGCGCGGCTTCCGGTGGCGGGCGTCACAGGTATACCACTGCCCGCCCAGATACACGTCGAACCAAGCGCTGAAGTCCATCGGGTCGTCCGACGCCGGCACGCCGATGTCGCCGAGGTAGCCGGTGCAGTAGCGCGCGGGAATGTTCATGCACCGGCACAGGGCGACGGCGAGGTGGGCGAAGTCGCGGCACACGCCGCGGCGTTCCATGAAGCCCTCGTGCGCGGTACGCGTAGCGCGCGCGTGCTCGTAGCCGAAGGTGATGCGGTCGTTGACGTACTCCATGATCGCCCGCACGCGCGCCCAGCCAGGCTGGACGTGGCCGAACAGCGACCAGGCGGTGTCGGACAGCCGGTCGGTCTCGCAGTAGCGGCTGCCGAGCAGGAATACCAGCACGTCGTCCGGCAGGTCCTCCACCGCGAGCTGCGGCGCGTCGGGGGCGTGGCGGTCCGGATCGCCGCTGTCCAACACGGTGAACTCGTTGCGTATGCGCAGCAGCCCGCCCGGTGCCACGACGCGCGTGCACACGTTGCCGAACCCGTCACGGTACTGGTGGGCCGGCACCGGCGGATCGAACACCATCTGCTGCGGCGTTTGAAGGTCTGGCTCGCGCTCCGGATGCAGGTTCAGCATCAGCAGCAGCGGCGTCGGAGCCGGCGCGTTGAAGGCGATGTCGTAGCCGGCGCGGATCAGCATGCGGTTTCCTTCCAGTTCCGGTCCGTGGTCGATGTCCCGTTCTCAAACTGCCTGCACAGAACGATCGCTGTCCGAATGAGGCTCGGACGATGTCGTGGCGCCGCCACGGCCCGGCAGGGCGACGATGTCGGCCGCACGGCGCGGCCCTGC
>CAXSHC010000008.1:13199-16357 GCA_964236745.1 uncultured Acetobacteraceae bacterium | reverse complement strand
CCGGGTTTTTGCCCGATCCCGCGTTCGCGTCCACCTCCGCTTCGCGCATACCGACCTCGACCGAAACGGACATGCCGAGGCTGTCGGCGGGGAAGCCGGTCCAGCTGCCGGCCAGCGGCACCGCCTGCTGCCAGTCCCGCACCGACGCCACGCGTATCAGGTCGCGGCTGCCGACAATGCCGTTGGTGGGATCGAACTCGGTCCAGCCGCAGCCAGGCAGGTAGATCTCCACCCAGGCATGGGTGGAGCCGCCGCCGTGATGCGCCACCCCGTCGACGGCGTGGGTGTGCAGGTAGCCGGACACGAAACGCGCCGCCAGGCCCAGCGAGCGTGCGGCTTCCATCATCAGCACCGCGTAGTCGCGGCAGGTGCCGTTGCGCAGCTGCAGCGTACGTGCCGGTTCCTGCACCCCTTCCTCGTGACGGGCGGAATAGGTGAAGCCGCGCCGGATCGCTCCGGTCATGCCGGCCAGCAGCTCCAGCGTGCCGCCGCCATGCCCGTCCAGGAACGAGCGCGCCCAGCTGTCGACGGCGTGGTCGGGATCGGCGTGGTGGCGCTCGCGCAACCGGCCCAGGTCGGCGGCCTCGTCCTGGTCGTAGCTGAACGGCCAGGTCCTGGCGTAGGGCGCCAGCATGTCCGGCGTCGGCGTCGTTTGGGTGTGGTCGACGACCAGCCGGTTCTCGAAGCGCAGCTCGGAAGCGCGGCGGTTGAAGCGGGCCAGGGTGACCACGTTGCCGAACGCGTCCGGGATCGAGCGCAGCTCGGCCGGGCGCGGCGTGATCGCCAGGTCCCACGACAGCAGGCGCTGGTCGGCGGAGTCGCGCGGCCGGAACATCATGCGATGCTCGCCGAGGCCGACGGAACGTCGGTAGCGGTAGGTGGTGACGTGCTCAACCGTCAGAACCGGCATGGAACGGTTCCTTCCGCGCTTCCGGGGTGGGGAGGGAATGGGGCAGTATGACCGGGCCGCAGGGGAATCCGGAGCGACAGATGCAGCAGACCACAGCCCCGGTGCGGAAGGAAAGCGCCGCGTGAGCCAGATCAAACCGCTTCCGCCCGCCGCTGCGGCGGCCCTGCTGGGCCCGCAGGACCCGGCCCCGGTGCAATGGCTCAACCGCGATGGTGGTTCCCCGTTCGTGCTGTGCGTGGACCACGCCGGGCGTGCGGTGCCGGCGTCGCTCGGCAGGCTCGGCATGCCGGAACACGAGTTCGAGCGGCACATCGCGTGGGACATCGGCGCGCTGGGGGTGGCGGCGCTTCTGGGCACGCTTCTGGACGCCCCGGTGGTCGCGCAGCGCTATTCGCGTCTGGTGATCGATTGCAACCGCAGGCCGGGGCACCCGACTTCCATCGCCCCCCGCAGCGACGGCACGGTCGTGCCGGGCAACCACGGTCTCGACGACGCGGCGCGCGACGCGCGGCGAGACGCGATCTTCATGCCCTACCAGGCGGCGGTCGCCTCGGCGCTGGACGAGCGGCAAGCGGCAGGGCGGCGCGCGGTGCTGGTGGCGGTGCACAGCTTCACGCCCGTCATGAGCGGACGGTCGCGGCCGTGGCACGCGGGCGTGCTGCACAACCACGATCCGCGGTTCGGCCGCGCCCTGCTCGCGCTGCTGGAACGGGAAGGCGACCTCGTGGCGGGTGACAACGAGCCGTACGCCCTGTCCGACCTGGACGACTACACGGTGCCGGTGCACGGCGAAGGGCGCGGCCTGCTGCATGCGGAGTTGGAGATCAGGCAGGACCTGATCGCCAAACCGGACGGGCAGGGCGCCTGGGCGGAGCGGCTGGCCCGCCTGCTGCCGCTGGCGTTGAACGCTTGCGACGGGATGCCAGGACGATGATCGGCGGCCGGACCCGGCTTGCCGGCGTGATCGGCTGGCCGGTCGGGCATTCGCGCTCGCCGCTGCTGCACAACGAGTGGCTGCGCCGCGCCGGGATCGACGGCGCCTACGTGCCGCTGCCGGTGCCGCCGGGGCAGCTCCATGCCGCCCTGCAGGGCCTGCGCGCGTCGGGCTTCGCCGGGGTCAACGTCACCCTGCCGCACAAGGAGGATGCGTTCCGCCTGGCCGACCTTTCCACGGCGGCGGCAACGTGCTGCGGCTCGGCCAACACGCTCAGCTTCCTGCCGGATGGCCGGCTGCACGCGGACAGCACCGACGGCCTGGGCTTTCTCGACAGCCTGCGCGCCGAAGGCGTCGATCCGGTCGCCGGGCCGGCCGCCGGGCCGGCGCTCGTACTGGGGGCCGGGGGTGCGGCCCGGGCGGTCGCGGCCGCGCTGCAGGCGCTGGGCGTCGCGGTGCAGGTCACCAACCGCAACCGTTCACGGGCGGAGGCGCTGGCGGACGCCCTCCCGAGTCCTGCCAACCCGGTACGCGTGCTCGACTGGGAGCAGCGCGAGGCAGCGCTTCCTGGTTTCGCGCTGCTGGTGAACGCGAGCCCGGTCGGCATGGCGCATGCGCCGGGCTCGCCCTGCGGGCTGCACCGGGCGACGGCCGGGCTGGTGGTGGCCGACATCGTCTATCTGCCGCGCGTCACCCCGCTGCTGGCGGAAGCGCGACAACGCGGCCTGCGCACGGTGGAAGGGCTGGGGATGCTGCTGCACCAGGGAAGGCCGGGCTTCGCCGGGTGGTTCGGGGTCGATCCGGTGGTGGACGCGGCGCTGCTCGCCCTGGTCCGCGCCGACCTGGACCGGCCCGGATAACAGGGGCCGGGATAACGGGGGCCAGGGCACCAGGTGCCGGGATGATCCTGGCCGGCACGTCGGGGCCGGGATGAAGGTGATCGGCCTGACCGGCGGGATCGGCATGGGCAAGTCCACCGCCGCGGACGCGTTCCGCCGTGCCGGGGTGCCGGTGTTCGACGCCGACGCCGTCGTGCGCGCGCTCCAGGCGCCAGGCGGGGCGGCGCTGCCGGCGATCGCGTCGCTGCGGCCCGAGGCGGTGCGGGGCGGCGTGCTCGACCGCGCCGCGCTGCGGCGGGCGGTGGCGGCCGATCCGGCACTGCTCGCGTCGCTGGAACGCATCGTCCACCCGCTGGTGCGGCAGGCGCGCGAGATGGTCTCGGCCGCGGCCCTCGGCACGAACCGCGTGGTGCAGGTCGAGTACCCGCAGGAGTGGCTGACGACCAGGATCGAGGACAGCGGCCAGAAGCAGGCG
>CAXSHC010000008.1:0-13189 GCA_964236745.1 uncultured Acetobacteraceae bacterium | reverse complement strand
CGCAGGCGCGGTTCCTGGCAGGGGCGCGCAGGCGGGGCGCGACGGTGGCGGTGCTCGACGTGCCGCTGCTGCTGGAAACCGGGGGCGAGCGCGCCTGCGACCTGGTGTTGGTGGTGTCCGCGCCGCGCGCCCTGCAGCTGCACCGGGTGCGTCGCCGGCGCGGCATGAGCGGGGCGGAAGCGGCGGCGCTGATCGCCCGGCAGATGCCGGACCGCGACAAGCGGGCGTGCGCAAACCTGGTGATACGCACCGGGTTGTCGCGCCGGCACGCCTTGCGGCAGATACGCACGCTGCTGACGGAGCTTCGCCGGCAGGCTGGAGGAGTCGGGCGATTAAGCGCGCGGTGCTGTTGGACACCGAGACCACCGGGTTCGACCCGTCCACCGGCGACCGCGTGCTGGAGATCGCCGCCCTGGAGCTGGTCGGCGACCTGCCGACCGGGCGGCACTACCACACCCTGATCGACCCCGAGCGCGACGTGCCGGAGGAAGCGGCGCGGGTGCATGGCTACACGCGCGCTCACCTGGTGGGGCAGAAGAAGTTCCACGAGGTGGCGGACGCGTTCCTCGAGTTCGTGGGCGACGACCCGCTGATCGCCCACAACGCCCCGTTCGACTTCGGCTTCATCGACGCCGAGCTGGTGCGGGTCGGCCGTCCGGCGCTGGACCGCGCCCGCATGGTCGACACGCTGGACATGGCCCGCACCCGGTTTCCCGGCCTGCCGAACAGCCTGGACGCCCTGTGCCGGCGCTACGGCATCGACCTGTCCGAGCGCACCACCCACAACGCGCTGCTGGACTGCCGGCTGCTGGCCGAGGTGTACGTCGAGCTGATGGGCGGCCGGCAGCGCGGGCTGGAGCTGGCGCTGGCGGAAGGCGGCGGGGCCGTGGCCTACACCCTGACACGCGCGCGCACGCCCCGGGTCGTGGTCCCGTCCGAAACCGAGCTCGCAGCACACGCCGCCTTTGTGGCCGGGCTCAAGGAGCCGGTCTGGCTGCGCGGCTAAGGATGAGCCGGATCGCTAATTCCCGGTTCAGCCCTCCAGCCTGGCGTGCTGCAGCAGGATCACGGTCTTGGCATCGCGTATCCGCCCGGTCGCGACCATGTCCAGCGCCTCGGACAAGGGCAGTTCCAGCACCGCGATCCGCTCGCCTTCCGCGGGCAGGCCGCCGCCCGCCCCGGTGCGGTCTGCCTGGGTGTAGCGGGCCGTGAACAGGTGCAGCAGCTCGGTGCAGGCGCCGGGGCTGGTGTAGACCTCGCACACCTTGCGCACGTCGCGCAGGCGGCAGCCCAACTCCTGCTCGGCTTCCTTGCGCACGGTGTCGAGCGGATCGTCATTCTCGTCAACCACGCCGGCGCAGGCTTCCAGCAGGGTGGTCTCGCCGCTGTGCAGAAGAACCGGGATGCGCAGCTGGCGCACCAGGAGCACGGTGCCGGCCTCCTGGTTGACCGGCAGCACCGCAGCACCCGCGCCGCTGTGATACACCTCGCGGTCAAGCGTTTCGCGCGAGCCGTCGGCGGCGGTCTGCTCAAAGCTCACGGTTTCCAGCTTGAAGCGCTGGTCCGACAGGGTTCGGCGCGCGTGGATGCGGATCGGGTTCTCGGCCGCGTCGGTCATGAGGTGTCGCTCCGGAGGCTGGTTCGGGGCCGGACAACAGCCGCACCCGGTTCCTCCCACCCCTAGCGGAAAGGAAGCGGCGCGGTTTCCCGTCAGGCCGCAGCGCGCTTGCCCGAACCTCGTCGCACCGCCATCTGCGGCCGGTTATCGACCATCATCGCTGGAGCGTCACCGGATGCCTCGACCCGAGTTCGGCCTCGACACCTTTGGCGATGTGAGTGCCGGCACCGACGGCCACCCGCTGCCTTACGCGCAGGTGATCCGCAACGTGGTGGAGGAGGCGGTGCTGGCGGACGCGGTCGGCGTCGACGCGTTCGGCCTGGGCGAGCATCACCGAGCCGACTTCGCGGTGTCGGCACCCGAGCCGGTGCTGGCGGCGATCGCGGCACGAACGACGCGCATCCGGCTCGGCTCGGCGGTGACGGTGCTGAGTTCGGACGACCCGATCCGCGTGTTCCAGCGCTTTTCCACACTGGACGCGTTGTCGTCCGGCCGGGCCGAGGTGATCCTCGGGCGCGGCTCGTTCACCGAAAGCTTTCCGTTGTTCGGCCACGCGTTGACCGACTACGAGACGCTGTTCGGCGAGAAGCTCGACCTGTTCGTGGCCCTGGTGCGGGAGCCGCGCGTCACTTGGCAGGGAACGATCCGGCCGCCGCTGGCGGAGCAGGCGGTGTTCCCGCCCGTCGAGGCCGGGCGGCGGCTGCAAACCTGGATCGGCGTCGGCGGCAGCCAGGAATCGGTGGTGCGCGCCGCGCGCCACGGCGTGCCGATGATGCTGGCGATCATCGGCGGCGATCCGAGGCGGTTCAGGCCGTTTGTCGACCTGTACGGCCGTGCGGCCCGACACTTCGAAAACCCGGTGCAGCCGATCGGCGTGCATTCGCCGGGCTTCGTGGCGGACACGGACGAGCAGGCGCGCGAGCTGTTCTGGCCGGACTACAAGCGGATGCACGACCTGATCGGCGGGGAGCGCGGCTGGCCGCCGTTGCAGCGCGCTGCGTTCGAGGCGGAGATCGCGCATGGCTCGTTGTACGTCGGCGCCCCGGACACGGTGGCACGCAAGATCGCCTCGACGGTCCGGGCGCTGGGCTTGTCGCGCTTCAACCTGAAATACAGTGCCGGGCCGTTGTCGCACGCACGCATGATGCGCTGCATCGAGCTGTACGGGGCCAAGGTGATCCCGTCCGTGCGTGAGATGCTCGACCAGGACTGAAAACGCGTCATCAGCCGTCGGCACGGCTGCCTCCTGTCGCGCAACGATCCTTCCAACGTGAGAGATAACTCGGACAAAAGCGTTTGACAGCGCCCTTGGCGCCTTGCAAGGGTATTCGGACGAGGACGAAGCAACAGTCCCGCCGGAGGAACACCATGAATCGCGTTTGCACACGAGGCGGACCCGTCCGCAACGCCGTCATGCTCGTGTTCGCCTGGCTACGGGCGATGCTTTGCCTGCTCGCCGTTCTCGGCGTCGGCCAGGCCGGCCGCGCCGCCGCTGCCGCGACCTACGCCAACCCGGTGCTGTCGGCCAATGCGGCCGATCCCGCCGTGATCCATGGCCTCGATGGTTATTACTACCTTTACGCCACCAGCACCCGGTTCAACGGCACCGGCCCTGAGCACATCTTCCCGATCTGGCGCTCGACCGATCTGGTGCACTGGTCCTACGTGAGCGACGCGTTCAGCGCGGCCCCCGACTGGGCCGGTCCCGCATCCGGCCTGTGGGCGCCGGACGTGCACTACCTGAACGGCAAGTACTACCTTTACTACACCGCCGATCAAGCCAACGCCTTGCCGGCCTACAACTCCCCGAACGGGGTGCCGGCGATCGGCGTCGCCACCGCGCCGACGCCGCTCGGACCCTGGACGGATGCCGGGCCTTCCGGCGGCGGCGCCTACCGCACCGGCCCGATCATTCCGCCGAGCTGGGGCTTCTGCACCGACCCGACCAGCGCGTCCTGCTACAATTGGGAGTTCGACTCCTCGGTGTATCAGGCGCCCGACGCCACGCTGTGGCTGTATGAAGGCAGCTTCTTCGGCGGCAACCGGTTGCACAAGCTGACCGCGGACGGGCTCGGGGTGGTGCCGGACAGCGACGTGCAGTTCGGCCACAACATACGCACCGAGGCCAGCTTCCTGCTGCCGCATTTCGTCGGCAACACGCTCTACTACTACATGCTGAATTCCCAGTCGGATTGTTGTTCCGGCCCAAGCAGCCCGTACAGCGTGGTTGCCGACCGCGCCACGACCCCGAACGGGCCGTTCACAGACCACAACAACGCGCCGATGGAATGGTTCTATGGGCCGTTCGACCAGCTCAAGCCGGGCGAAAGCCAGTTCGACAACCCGATCTGGTACAATCTCGCGGACGAGGCAGGCGGCTTTCCGACGCTTCGGCAGAACGGCAACGGCGTGGTCGGCCCCGGTGGGCAGGTGGCGATCAAGGACCTCGCTGGCCAGGATTGGCTGGTTTATCACGGCATCGAGCAGGATCAGCCCTGGGTTCAGGGCGACCGGTCTGCAACGCCCACCGCGCTGCGGCAGCTTTATCTCGACCCGGTTCAGTGGACCGAAGCCGGTTGGCCGCAGGTCAACAGCGGGTCGGGGCCCAGCCGGCAGAACGCAGCACCGGTCACGACGCCCGAGATCGGCGACAACTTCAACGACGGTTCCGGAGCGCCGAACTACCCGTCCGGCACGCGGGCGCGCTGGCTGCCGATCGGCGGCAGCTGGCAGCAGGAGGCAGGGGCCGACCAGCAGGCGGGCGGCTTCATCCGCCAGGGGCAGGCCGGGAGCCTCGCAGCGCTGGTCAGCCTGAACCAGATCACGGCGCCCGAGCGCGGCTACTACGCGTCCTGCGACCTGCGCGCCGGCAGCGGCAGTGGGCAGTATGGCTGCCTGACCTCGATCCATCCCCAACTGCCGCTGCGGTTGTTCTTCCTGTCGGCAGAGATCAACGTGTCCAACCGGACGCTGACGCTCGCCACCTTCCGCAACGTCAACATCACGGAAGCCTCGACCTCAACCACGATCCCGTCCGCGATCGACCTCGGCAACTGGCACCACCTGACGATCGCGGTGAAGCCGGATGGAACCGGCGCCTTTACCGCCCGGGCGCAGCTGCAAACGCTGAACGGCGACGTGCTGGCGGTGGCCTCGCTCGGCGGCCTATCGGCGGAACAGATCTCGGGCGGCGGCAGCATCGCGCCGGCGACCGTCGGCATGTCGGCGGACTTCGACAACGTGGCGCTGGCTCCGGTCGCCGACGACACCGCGGCAGACTCTTCCGCCCCGGCGCCGGGCGCCCGGATCGCCGGCCTGTCCGACGATTTTGGCAATGCGGTGGGACCGCAATGGAAGGTGCTTCGGCCAGACCCGACCCTGCGCGGCTTCGCTTCCACCGGCGCGCTCAGCCTGACCACGAACGGCAACCTCGACGAGTACCAGCGGCTGAACGCCAACGCGTCCAACCCGCCTGACCTGCCGCCGACCAAGAACCTGCTTCTGGAGGCGGCACCTGCCGGCCGCTACGTGGTGGAGACCCGGATGCACTTCGACCCGCAGAACTCCAACCAGGAGGCGGGGCTGATGATCTACAGCGACGACGACACCAACGTTCAGAACGACATCACCTGGAACGGCACGGCGACCATGGTGGCAACCCTGCGCAACGCGCTCAGCGCGCTGCCGGCGGGTGCCAGCTGCACGCTGGGAAGCCCGATGAGCGGCACCACGGTGGCGACCGTGCAATACTCCGCCGCCGCCTGCCCGCCGAACTCCGAGCACACCTCGCAGGAATATCCGGCCTCGCTTTCCTGCTGCTTCGTCGGCAACGGGCAGGGTCCGAGCGGCGCCTATCTGGGCGGCAACCTCGACCCGTCGCGCATCACCGTGTGGCTGCGCATCTATCGTGACGGCAACGTTTACACCCCGTGGTACAGCCTGGACGACAAGACCTGGTATCGCGAGAACGCCTGGACTCTGTCCTCGACCGGACCTGACTTCCCGCTCCGTATCGGCCTGTTCGCGCAGGACAACCAGAACATCACCGATCCCGGCGCCAACGCATGGTTCGACTACGTGCACGTCTACCGCATGGACTGAAGGACCTGTGGGCGGTGGCGGCGGTCGCGTAGCCGCCACCGGACCGAATGGTGACGGCCAGGCCTGTCTGGTCGCGTCACCGCAATCCAGCCGGCCGATGCCGCACCGCATCCTCCGGTTGCAGGTACGTTTCAGAGCACCATCCGATCGAACCGAGTCGGTCGATCAAGTCACGTTCTGGCGGGCGGCTCAGGGCGGGTGGATCGCCAGAAAGGCAGCCAGCTTCTCCCGCGGCACCAGGGCGTGGTTCCAGGCGCCCTGATCGTGAGCCACCGCGTCGCGAGGGGTGGCAAGCCGGCCGGGACCCAACGTCACGTCGACATAGCGGCGGCGTTGGATGAAATGGTTGAGCCAGGGAAGGTCGGCACCCGGAAGCACCTCGACGAACAGCACCGGGCGCCGCAGGCGGATGGTCCAACGGGCACCGTTCAGCACCGCCGCTTCGTGCCCCTCGACATCGATCTTGATCAGCGAGATCGGCCGTGCGGCCCAGCGCGAGCGCAGCAGCACGTGGTCGAGCCGGTGCGAGGCCACCGGCAGGATCGTTCCCGGCTCCCCCTTGAAGTCGCGTCGCAGCGAGGCGCTGGTTTCTACTACGCCGTGCACGTCCGGCGGCACGTAGAACTCGGCCAGCCCGTCACGGTCGCTGAGCGCCACCTGCTGCAGCAGCACCCGGCCCGACAAGCCATTGCGGCAAACGTTGCGCCGCGCCCGCTCGACGATCTCCGTCATCGGCTCGAACGCCAGCACGGCGTTGCACGGCGAGGCAGAAGCGGCCAGCAGAGCGTAGAACCCTGTGTTGCTGCCAACATCGATCACCAGCCCCGGCATGCGCCGTGCTACGCCGTAGAGGTACTCGGGCAGCGGAGTCTCGAATCCGGTCCAGCCATCCCGCGCCACCGCGCCGGCGACTTGGTCGCGGTTGTCCCGGTTCTCCATGACGAAGTGCCGGCGCCAGGCATCCTCCGGCAGCTCCACCACGCAGCCGGGGTCGCCGCGCGACGCCGGGCCCGCCACGGTCACGGCGCCGCCTCGGCGTCCGGCAGGCCCGCCAGCTGTCGCCAGCCGGCCTCGTCCAGGGTGTCGATGCCGAGCTCGGCCGCCTTTTTCGCCTTGGAGCCGGCTTCCGCGCCCAGCACCACCAGGTCGGTCTTCTTCGACACCGTGTCGGTGACCTTGGCGCCCAGGCGCTCGGCCATCGCCTTGGCCTCGGGACGGGTCATGGTGGCGAGCGAGCCGGTGAACACGATCGTGCGGCCGGCCAGTGCTGCGCTTTCCGGCGGCGCCTCGGCCTGGATCTCGCGCATGGCGCCGGCCAGGTCGTCCAGGGCGTCGCGGTTGTGCGCCTCGCCGAAAAAGCTGACGAGCTCGTCCGCGATCGCACCGCCGACCCGGGAGATGCTGCCAAGCGCCAGCCGCTCGTCGGAGCCGATCACGGTGGCGGCCTGCATCTGCGCGCGCCACTCGCCATACGACCCGTAGTGCCGGGCCAGCAGGCGGGCGTTGGTTTCGCCGATGCGCCGGATGCCGAGTGCGAAGATGAAGCGGGCAAGCGGCAGGGTGCGCTTCTCGTCGATCGCGCGCATCAGCTTGGCGATCGACACGTCCTTCCAGCCCTCGCGGCCGGCCAGCTGCTCCGGCTGCAAGCGGAAGATGTCGGCGGGCGTGCGGATCAAACCCGCCTCGTGGAACTCGGCGATCGACTTCTCGCCCAGGCCGTCGATGTCGAACGCCAGCCGCGACACCAGGTGGATCAGCCGCTCCACCGTCTGCGCCGGGCACACCAGCCCGCCGGTGCAGCGCACCACCACCCCGCCGTCCGGCCGCACCGCCCGGGAGCCGCAGGCGGGACAGTGGTCGGGGAAGCGCCATTCCGGGCCGCGCTCCACCCCCGGCTCCTCGATGCGCCGCAGGATCTGCGGGATCACGTCGCCAGCGCGCTGCAGCTGCACCCGGTCGCCGGGGCGCACGTCCTTGCGGTTGATCTCGTCGGCGTTGTGCAGGGTAGCGCGGGTGACCAGCACGCCGCCGACGTTAACCGGCTCCAGTACCGCCACCGGGGTCAGCGCGCCGGTGCGGCCGACCTGGATGCGTATCTCCTCCAGTCGGGTGACCGCCTGCTCGGCCGGAAACTTCCATGCCACCGCCCAGCGCGGGGCGCGGCCGACGAAGCCCAGCCGCGCCTGCAGGAGGAGGTCGTCGATCTTGTACACCACGCCGTCGATGTCATAGGCGAGGCCGGAGCGGTCGAGGGCCAGCTGCGCCTGGAACCGCTCGGCCGCCTCGCCGCCTTCCAGCACCGTGGACAGGGGGTTCACGTCGAAGCCCCAGCCGCGCAGGCGGTCGAGGTAGCCGGAATGGGTGGCGGCGACCGGCTCGCTGGACCGGCCCTGCGCATAGGCGAACAGCGACAACGGCCGGGCGGCGGTGATCGCCGGGTCGAGCTGGCGCAGCGAGCCGGCGGCGGCGTTGCGCGGGTTGGCGAACAGGCGCTGGCCGGCTTCCGCTTGAACGGTGTTCAAGTGAAGGAAGTCCTCCTTGCGCAGGAACACCTCGCCGCGGATCTCGATCAGGGCAGGCGCCCCGCCGTGCAGGCGGTCCGGCAGGCTGCGCAGCGTGCGCAGGTTGGCCGAAACATCCTCGCCGACCGCACCGTCGCCGCGCGTGGTGCCGCGCACGAAGCGGCCGTGCTCATAGGTGAGGCTGATGGAGAGCCCGTCGATCTTGGGCTCGGCCACCAGGCGAAGCTCGGCCTCCTTCAGGCCCAGGAAGCGACGGGCGCGGGCGGTGAAGCCCTCGAATTCGGCGCGGTCGAACGCGTTGTCCAGCGACAACATCGGCACGAGGTGGGCGTGCTTGGCGAAGCCGCCTTCCGGGGCGGCGCCGACGCGGGCGGTGGGGGTGTCTGGGCGCACCAGGTCCGGGTGATGGCGCTCGATCAGCTCGTTGCGACGCAGCAGGGCGTCGTACTCGGCGTCGGTGGCTTCCGGGGCGTCATGGTTGTGATAGGCGCGGCTCAAGCGTTCGAGCAGGACGGACAGGCGGGCGAGCTCGGCGGCGGCCTCGGTCTCGTTCAGCTCCCCGGGCTCCAGGGCCGGCAGGTCGCGGGAGATCATCCAGGCAGGCCGAGCAGGCTGTCCGCGGCGGCGCGCGCGGCCTCGGTGATGGTTTCACCGGCCAGCATGCGGGCGATCTCCTCGCGGCGCGCGGTGCCGTCCAGCGGCGAGGCCGAGGTTTCGGTGCGGTCGCTGCGCACGCGCTTGGCGATGCGCAGGTGGTGGTCGCCGCGCGCCGCCACCTGCGGGCTGTGCGTCACCACCAGCACCTGCACGTCGTCCGCCACGCGCGCCAGCCGCTCGCCGATGGAAGCGGCGGTGGCGCCGCCGACGCCGGAATCGACCTCGTCGAACACCAGGGTAGGGATCGCGGAACGGCCGGCCAGCACCACCTTCAGCGCCAGCATCAGCCGCGACAGCTCGCCACCGGAGGCGACGCGGGCGAGCGGGCCGGCCGGCTGGCCGGGGTTGGCGGCGATCAGGAACGAGGCCTGCTCGGTGCCGCGCGCGGTCCAGTTCTCCGGCGGCAGCGGGTCGAGGGACACGAAGAAGCGGGCGCGCTCCAGGCGGAGCGGGCGCAGCTCGCCCATCACCGCGACCTCCAGGCGCTTGGCGGCGGTGGCGCGGGCGGCGGTAAGCGCGGCGCAGTCGGCCTCAAACGCCGCGCGCGCGGTGCGCACCGCTTCCTCCAGCGCGCCGATGCGGGCCTGGCCGCTGTCCAGCGCTTCCAGGCGGGCGCGCAGGGACGCGAGCAGGCCGGGCAGCTCGACCACGGCGACGCCGTGCTTGCGTGCGGTGCCGCGCAGCGCAAACAGGCGCTCCTCGGTTTGTTCCAGTAGCCTCGGGTCGCCGTCCCGGTCGGACGCGAGGCGGGACAGCAGGCCCTCGGCGTCGGACAAGGCGGCCTCGGCGTGGTCCAGCGCGTCCAGCGCCGCCTGGGCGCGGCCGGCCGGGGTGTCCGGGCCTGACGCCTCGCCGTTCGCGTCGTCGCTTCCGGTGGCGGGAAGCAGGCGCTGCAACGCGCGGCTGGCCGCGCGCAGGGCCGCCCCCGGGCCGCTGTTGCGCCGGTCGCGCGGGGTGAGCTCGGACAAGGCCGCCGCGATCGCCTCGGCGCGACGCTCGCCCTGCTGCAGCGACTGCCGCGTGCCGGCGAGCTGGGCTTCCTCGTCCAGCTGCGGGTTCAGGATGGACAGGTCCTGCACCGACAACCGCAGCCAGTCCTCCTCCCGCGCGGCGTCCTCGACGCGGGCGCGCGCTTCCGCCAGCGCGTTGCGGGCGGAAACCCAGGCGGCGTGGCGGGTGCGGACCGCCCCCCGCAGCGCCGGGGCGACGCCGAACGCGTCCAGCAGGTCGAGGTGGGTGGCCTGGTCGGCCAGGCCCATCTGCTCGTGCTGGCCCTGTATCTCGACCAGAAGCGTGCCGACGCGCCGGAGCAGGGCGATGCCGACCGGCTGGTCGTTGACATAGGCGCGGGAGCGGCCGTCGCGGGTGACGATGCGACGCAGCACGGTAGCCTCGCCCGGCTCGTGCGCGATGCCCTGTTCGGACAACAGCGCGTGCAGCGGGTGGGCGACGGCCAGCTCGAAGCAGGCGGTGACGCTGGCGGCCTCGGCGCCGGCGCGCACCAGCCCGGACGCGGAGCGCTCGCCCAGCGCCAGGCCCAGGCTGTCGAGCAGGATCGACTTGCCGGCGCCGGTCTCGCCGGTGAGCACGGTGAGGCCGCGATGCAGGTCGAGGTCCAGCCGCTCGATCAGCACCACGTCGCGGATCGAGATCTGGGTCAGCATGGGGGTGAGATGGGTGCTCGCCCGGCGGGATCGAGGGGATCCCGGTCCGGTATTCCCGCCTCAGAACACCGAATGAAGCGCACGGCCAAAGAAGCCGCGCTGCTGCGCTGGGGTCTGAGCCTGGCCGGGGATGGAGCCGTCGGGAGACAAGGCGCCGGCCGAGCGGAGATCGGCGTAGCTGTCCTGATACCAGGAGCTGCCGGGATAATTGTAGCCGAGCACGGCGGCGGTCTTGCGCGCCTGGTCGGTCAGGCCGAGCTTGAGGTACACCTCGACCAGCCGGTGCAGGGCTTCGGCCACGTGGTTGGTGGTCTGGAAGTCCTCGACCACGCGCTGGTAGCGGTTGATCGCCGCCTCGTAATAATGCTGCTGCTCGTAGTAGCGGCCGACCAGCATCTCCTTGCCGGCGAGGTGGTCACGGCACAGGTCGATCTTCAGGCGCGCATCGCGAGCATAGGCGGTGTCGGGAAAGCGGGTGACCACGTCCTGCAGGGCGTTCATCGCCTGCACGGTGCCCTGCTGGTCGCGCTGGATGTCGGCGATCTGCTCGTAATAGCACAGCGCGCGCAGGTAGTAGGCATAGGCGGCGTCACCGCTGGTGGGATGCAGCTGTAGGAAGCGGTCGATCTGCTGCACCGCGTCCGGATACTGGTCCTGCAGGTAGTACGCGTAGCCTTCCATCAGCTGGGCGTTGGCGGTGTAGCCGGAATACGGGAAGTTCTGCTGGATGTTCTCGAACTGCGTCACCGCGAGCTTGTAGCGGGCGCTGTGCAGCGCATCGATGCCGTTGTTGTAGAGCGTTTCGGGCGTCTGCGGCCCGGCGGCCAGCTTTGGCACCGGCTTGGAGTCGGAAAACGGGTTGATGCTGTCGAGCGTCGCGCAACCGGACAGCAACGCCAGCAGGCAGGTGGCCAGGACTGGAACGGCAGGGCGGCAGGAACGGAACGGAATGAACGACATCGACCTGCCGGAAGCTGAATGAGGACCGCCTTATATCACGAGGTGCCGGAGCGGAAAGACCGCCCGCGGCATCGCGGCGTCAGGCGGCCTGCCCGGTCCGGATCCCGTCGTCCAGCACCGGCCGGCCGGACAGGCGCCAGGCGCTCGGGTCGGACAGCAGGGCGCGCAACAAGCGGTTGTTCAGGCCGTGCCCGGAACGATGGCCAACAAAGGCGCCACGCAGCGGATGTCCGGCGAGCGCCAGGTCGCCGATCGCGTCCAGCACCTTGTGCCGCACGAACTCGTCCGGATGGCGCAGGCCGGCCGGGTTGAGCACCAGGGCGTCGTCCACCACCACCGCGTTGTCGAGCGAGCCGCCGCGAGCTAGGCCGGCAGCGCGCATCGCCTCGATCTCCTGCCTGAGGGTGAAGGTGCGGCAGGACGCGATCTCGTTGCGGAAGCCGCGCTCGCCGAGGCGCATGCTGTACACCTGCCTGCCGATCGCGCGGGCGTCAAACTCGATCGACAGCGACAAGGACAAGCCGGGCGCATGCGATGGGCGCAACTCGGCGTAAGCCTCGGCGTCAGATACGCGCACCGGCTTCAGCACCTCGATGCTGCGCTGCCAAGCCGCCTGCTCGACCCGGCCGGCGCAGTCGAGCAGAAACACGAACGGCGCGCTGCTGCCGTCCAGCACCGGCACCTCGGACCCGTCCATCTCGACCAAAACGTTGTCGATGCCGCAGGCGGCGAGGGCGGCCATCACGTGCTCGACGGTGGCGACGCGCGCATCCGGGTGGGCGGGCGAGCCCAGCACCGTGCACAGGCGAGTATCGACCACGTGGTCGAAGCGGGCCGGCAAGTCGAGGCCGATATCGACGCGGCGGAACACGATGCCGCTGTCCGGACCGGCTGGCCGCAGGGTCAGCGTGACCGGCTGCCCGCGATGCAGGCCCACGCCGCTGCAGGAGATCGGGTTGCGCAGCGTGTGCTGCCGGGCGCGGCCGGGAAGAACGGGGGCGTCGGACGAAGCGCCACGGTTGGACGCCGTCGCCGCGAGATGGCCCGCGGGTATCACCGTTCCGAGCGGCGATGCGACCAACATGCCGTCCATCAAACGTCCTCCTGCCGGTACCGAAACGTTTCGGCCCTTGGTCAACGTCCTGTGTAGGCGGGGATCACACCCAGTGCCATTCAAGCTTTGTTGCCGAGTATTTCTCTGCAAACCATTGTTTTTAATGTATTTCGTGCGAGAGCTCGGTGACAAGTGCAGGATGGAATAGCGTCAGGTGCCGACGCCACGCCCCGATCAGGCCCGGTCGCGGCTCATCCCCACTTGCGCTGGAAGCGCGCGGCGGCGTCATGCCGGATCGCCTTGCCGTGGCCGAAGCAGGCGATCCGGAAGTCGAGACCGGCAAGGCGGCGCTGGCTATGTTGCCCTTCCTCGCGGTTCTCGTAGCCGAGCGGCTCGCCCAGTGCGGGCGCGTTGCCGCAGGCATCGCCGGCGAACAGCACGCTGTTCCGCCACAACAGCGCCACCTGTCCCGCGCAGTGCCCCGGAACGTGCACCACCGACAAGCCGCCCGCGATCGGCAGCACGTCACCGTCGTGGATCAGGTGGTTGATCCGCGCCGGCTGCACCGAAGCGTCCGGCCGGATGAACGCCCGAAACATGAGGTGTCGCAGCA
>CAXSHC010000007.1:0-24314 GCA_964236745.1 uncultured Acetobacteraceae bacterium | reverse complement strand
GAGCCGTCGCCGCCCGGGCCGTTGCCGCTCGGCCCGGCTTCCGCGCCGGGCGCAGCCTTCGCCCAAGCTGGAACACCCCCAGCGCCAGCCGAACCAGGCTCGGCATGGTGGTGGGGCGAAGCAGGCGAGGGTCGTAGCCGGCGAAGCGGCGGTCGTTCTCCGACAAGCACAGCGCCATCAGCTCCGGCACGCTCATCTCGACGTCGGCCACCGCCTTGGTGCCGTTGACGGTGAAGTTGTTGTCCTGGACTACCTCCTGGCCGTCGGCGTCCATCGACTTCGCGAGCCCCACCCGTTCCCAGCCCAGGAACACCCACACCGCGGCGACGCGCAGCTCGAACCACGGGCGGCGCCAAGCCGGCATGGTGCGCCGGTGCCAGCTGAGCCAGTTGGCGAACAGGAGGATGTGGCGGCATTCCTCCTGCATCACCGGCTCGAAGGTGTCGATCAGCTCGGGCGGGAAGATGCCCGACCGGTGCGCCATCGCGAACAGCCCGAAGGCGAAGAAGCTGTCGATGCACTCGGAGAAGCCCGTAACCAAGTAGGCCCATTCCGGGTCGCGCGGTTCGAGATAGGGCGGCTCGGTCGCGAGCGGGATGTCGTACGCTTCCACCAGCCGGGACAGCACCTCCTTGTGCCGGTTCTCCTCCCACCCGTTGCGGGCGATGGTGTCGCGCATCTCCGGGTCGCGCAGGGTGGCGGCATAGGCCGCCATGCGCAGCCGGGCCTTGCCCTCGGTTTGCACCGCGATGTCCCAGATCGGCAGCGCCACGATCCGGGCAAGCGTGTCGGCATCGAGCTTCGGCCAGTCGATCACCGACGGCTTGTACGGGTTGAAGGTGTCGTGGAACATCGCGCACATGGCCTGCTTGTGCGCCTCGCTGCCAGGCCGGAGCCGGCCGTGGTGCGGGCTGGTCCAGTGGCGGGCGACGTGGTCGGCACGGGCGATAATGGCGGGATCGACGCCGCGCGGCGACACCGGAACGGGTTCGGCTGGGAACATGACACAGCTGTCCTGGCAGGAAAGGAAGAGCTTACGCGCCGGGCGGCACCGCCGCCGCCCCGGACGGGCGCGGCGATGCGGCAAGGGCGTGTTGCGGATCCGGCGCCCCGGGGGCAGCCGGGTGATCAGCCGAGGACGGGCGGCCCGCGCGGGTAGGGCCGGGTGCCGGTGGCGGCCTGGGGGCTCGGTGAGCCGTGACCTCGTCCGGCCAGGTGGATGAAGCCCGGCTCCGGCCGGAACAGCGCGGGATGGCCCGGTGCGAGCAGGTCGTCCGCATCGCCGGATGACGGCATCACGCCCACCCCCTGCACGGCCACGCGGCGCTTCGGGTGGGCCGGTGCGGCGGTGTCGGAGCGGGACCGGCTCCCGCACAGGACGATCCCGTTGTTCCAGGCCTGGGTGGCCAGCAGCCCGGCGGCGCGGTCGGCGGCCTCGCTGGCCATCGCGACCTGGCCGCCGAGCGCCAGGATCGCCATCAGCACGCAGAACAATCGCCCGAAAGCGCTGCAACGCATGAAAGGTTGGCGCGCGAAAGGTCGGCGGGTCTTCACCGTTCAAGCCTAGAACAGGATCGACCGCGATGGAAACGCGGGCGCCGCAAGGGTCCCGGACGGGTGGGCGCCGGACACGGACCGGAAGCGATCCTGGCGGCGGAAACGGGAGTTGGCGCTCCGGGCCGACCTGCTACCATCGAGCCATGGCGCCTGGTTTCCAACGCATGCGGCTGTCGCTGCCCCTGGTGCGAGCCCTGCTCGCGATGATGGCGCTTGTCAGCCAGATCACGCTTGGCGGCATCGTCCTGCCGGACGAGGCGGCCGCGCGGCTTCACGCCGTCGCGGCGTTCTGCACGGGCACGACAAGGACGCCGGACACGCCGGCGCGCCATCAGCGCCATCCGAACGACGCGGCGACCTGCCCGCTCGAGCGCGCGCTGGAGCTGCCGGCCGTGATCCTGATGCCGGCCCTCGTGCTGGTGTCGCTGATGGTGCGGTCAGGCACGACGCTGTTCGCCCTGCCGCCGGCACGCGGACCGCCTGCGGCCCTTGCCTGGGCGTTGCATGCCCGGGGTCCCCCCGCGCCCTGACCTGAGCACTACCAAGCGGCGCCGGCGCCATGCTCCGGAGCCCTGCCTGTCTCTCGTCGGAACAACAGCATGAAGAAGATGTTCACTGCCGCCGCCTCCGGGTGCGCGCTGCTTGCCGCCGCCATTCCTCCCGCCCGGGCGCACGTCGTCGCCGGCGCGCGGGTGTTTCCCGTCACCCTCACCTTTGACGATCCCGGCGTCAGCGACGAGGTGTCGCTGCCGGCCTTTTCCTACAGCCGCGGCGGCGCGGACGGCGGAACCGGCCCCAGCCACGAGTTCGATTTCGGCTTCGAGTACGACAAGACCATCACGCCGAACACCGCGCTGATCTTCAACGACGGCTACGACCTGATCCAGACCAACGGCTCGAAGACGCAGGCCGGGTTCGAGAACATCTTCATCACTGGCAAGTGGCAGCTGTACACCAGCGACGCGCACGAGTTCGTGGTGTCGCTCGGCATCATCCGCGAGCTGGGTGGCTCCGGCACCAACCACATTGGCGCCGACCATTACGGTTCCACGTCGCCGACCGGCTATTTCGGCAAGGGGCTCGGCGACCTGCCGGTGCCGGCGCTGCGGCCGTTCGCAGTGACCGGCGAGTTGTCCTACACGATCGCCGACAAGGAGCTGAAGGGGTTCAGCCCGCCTTCCGCCGTTCTCGCCACCGGCCCCGGCGGCGCGGAAGCGCCGTCCAGCGGGGTCGCGGCGCAGTTCAACAGCGGCAACAACAATGCCTGGGCCGGCGGCATGTCGCTGCAGTACAGCGTGCCCTACCTCGAAAGCCAGGTGCACGATTACGGCCTGCCTGGCATCCTCGGCCACCTGATCCCGCTGGTCGAGGTGACCTGGAGCTCGCCCGCCTCGTCGCCAAGCAGCCAGGGCACCACCTGGATCGTGGCGCCGGGCGTGGTTTACCTCGCGCAATGGGGCGAGGTCGGGGTGGAAGCGCTGATCCCGGCCAACAAGGCGGCCGGCAGCACCGTGGGCGCGGTGGCGCTGTTCCACATCTTCCTGGACGACCTGCTGCCGCACAGCCTCGGCAAGCCGGTGTTCCCGTGAGCGCGCGCGGAACCATCGGCATGACGGCACGTCTCGCGCGGGCGGTGCTGCTGTGCGCGGGGCTGGCGCCGATCCTGCCCCGCGCCGCCAGCGCGCACGCCTTCCTGGCCAAGGCGGTACCCGGGGTCGGCAGCACGGTCGCGTCGGCGCCGGCCGAGCTGTTCATCGACTTCACGCAGGGCGTCGAGCCGGCGTTCAGCCGCATCGAGGTTTCAGATGCGGCAGGCGCCAGGGTCGACCGCAACGACGCGCACACCGAGGGCGGCGACAGCCGGCTGGCGATCGGGCTGAAGCCGCTGCCGCCCGGCCGCTACCTGGTCAGCTGGCAGGCGGTGTCGGTCGACACCCACCGGACGCAGGGCAGCTTCAGCTTCACGGTCGCGCCGTGACCTTGCCCGCGTTCGCGGTGTCCGGCGGGATGCCGCTCGCGGCGGTTCGCGGCGCGTTCGACCTCCTGCTGTTCTCCGCGTTCGGCACCCTGTTGTTCTGGGTGGGCGTGCTGCCCCGCGCGCGCGGAAGGATGCCGGCCGAGGCGGCATCGACGCTGGACCAGTGGCTCCTGGCGCTGGTGCAGGGCAGCCTCCTCGCCGCCCTGCTGGCCGGGGCCGGCTGGCTGGCGATGGAAGCGGCACAGATGTCGGGCGCCGACACCTTGCCGCAGTGGCGGGCGGCGCTGCCGGTGGTCGCGGGCTCGACCGCGTTCGGCCACCTGCTGCTTGTCCAGGGCATCGGGCTCGTGGCCACCCTGCTTCTGCTGGGACGCCGTGGCCGGCGGAGCCAGCAGCGCCTGGCGCTGGCCGCGTCCGCGGTCGTGCTGCTGATCCAGGCCGGGCACGGACACGGCATGTCGATGTCGGGCGCGCTGGGCCTGCTGACGATCGTGAACGGTGTTCATCTTCTGGCGGGGGGTGCCTGGCTCGGCGGCCTCCTGCCGCTCCTGCTTGTCACCCGGATCGCGCCGCCGCGTGCCGGCGCCACCGCGGCGCGGTCGTTCTCGGTGCCGGGGAAGTGGTACGTCGGGCTGGTGGCGGCGACGGCCGGCTACCAGGCCTTCATCCTGGTGGGCTCGATACCCGGTCTGGTCGGCACCGCCTATGGCTGGATCGTGTGCGTCAAGCTGATCCTGTTCGGCGTGCTGCTGGGCTTCGCCTGGGTGAACCGCTACCGCTTCGCGCCCGCCCTGCTGGGTAACCAGCCGAACCGGGCCAAGAATAGGCTTGTCGCCAGCATCGCGGTGCAAAGCGGCTTCGGCGTGCTGGTGCTGCTGGCCGCCGGCGTGCTGGCGAGCTTGGCGCCCAGCATGCACGTGCAGGCGGTCTGGCCGTTCAGCGGGCACCCCGGCCTGGCGACCGATCGCTAGGATGGGGGGTTGTGCTCGCGCGTCGCCGCTGGCCCTGAAGCGCGGCGGCGGCGACCGGCGCGCGGTTCAGCGCGGCGGCGGCAGCATCTGCTGTTGCACCGGACCGGTCGGCGCCAGCTGCATCGGGCCGTTCGCCTGGGAGGGCTGCGCGTAGGCGCCGGGCTGCCCGTAGGGCGGCGGGCCGTAGGATGGCGGGGGCGGCTGGACGGCTTGGGGAGCGCCATAGCGCATCAATGCTGCGCGCAGCGGGTCGGCGCCCGGGTTGTTGACGCGCATCGCCACCACGATGTCCTCGGGTCCGACCGGCTGGCCGTAATATGCGCGGTCGCCGACGCTGTCCGAGCTCATGATGCTGCCCTGCAGCGCGATGCCGGCGAACAGGCCGCGGGCCTTTTCCACCGCCACGATGTCGGCCCTGAACGCCGCGGTGGTCGCTCCCTCCATGCCGACGCCGAGGGTGGCAAAGGCGAGCGACGCGTCGGCGCCGATCTTGAACTGGCTGTCCATCACCGCGGTGAGGCCACGCCGGGTCATGATGAACAGCATCACCTCGGCGTCCTGCACGCCCGCCTGCAGGCCGAAGCTGCCCGAGCCCATGGAATAGAACGCCGGCGCCGACCACGACCCGTTGGCGTCGCGCGACAACAGCACGCAGCCGCCGCCTGAGCCGCCGAACAGGAAGCTCATGCGGAAGATGCTGGGGCAGATCATCACTCCCTTGGAGCGTGCCAGCAGATGGCGCTCGGTGGGATCGTTGTCGTGCCAGTTCAGCACGTCCTGCGCGGTCAGGGTGGCGCGGTCGACCAGCTCCTGCTGCTGCTGCTGCCGCGCGCTTTGCGCCAGGGCGTGGGGACCGGACAGGGTGGCGAACAGGGTCGCGGCGAGCAGCACCGGCGCCAGCCGCCGTCGCCGCTGCGAGCCGGACCGGGCGGCGGAAGAAACATGCATGGAACCGTATCCTCGACCTGTCGACTCGGTTGACGCCGGAAATGCGCCGAAACAATGGCCTGTCTCGCGCGCTTCGCCCGGAACTTCAACAAGAACCGACTTCAGCCAAGGACCGACTTCAACCAAGCAACGGACCGCAGGCAGGAAGCAAGCGCCCGCGACCGTCAGTCCAGGCCGACCTGCGCCGCCTCCGACAGGACGTCGGCCAGGCCGGGAGCGGCGGCCACGATCGGGATGCCGCGCTCCAGCCCGCCATCGCGCAGGAACGGCGACACCCGGGCGCCGGCCTCGTGCAGGATCGCCAGCGCAGCCGCCACGTCCCACAGGTTGATGTACAGCTCGATGTAGCCGTCGAGCCGTCCCGCCGCGACGTCGGCCAGCGCCATGGCGCCCGAGCCGCCGGAACGCGGCATGGCGCCCAGCGCCATCACCCGGTCGACCGTGGACACGAAGTCGGCGCGGCTCACCTTCGGGCTCCAGCCGACCTCAACCATGCTGCGCGCCGGGTCGTCCACGGGGGATGCGTGGATCGGCTGGCCGTTCAGGGTGGCGCCGGCGCCCCGCAGGGCGGCAAAGGTTTCGCCGAGCGCAGGTGCTGCCAGGATGCCGGCCACCGGCCGGTCGTGCTCGAGCAGGCCGAGAGACACGCACCAGCGGTCGCGGCCGCGGGCG
Organism: uncultured Acetobacteraceae bacterium; assembly: GCA_964236745.1. Classification (GTDB taxonomy): domain Bacteria; phylum Pseudomonadota; class Alphaproteobacteria; order Acetobacterales; family Acetobacteraceae; genus Lichenicola. Next base: position 18,188 of record CAXSHC010000007.1, on the reverse strand, counting down.
AAATTGGAGGTGCCGTCGATCGGGTCCACCACCCAGCGGTACTGCCCGTCGCGAGTGCGGCCGGTTTCCTCGCCCTGGAACCCGTCGTCGGGGAAGTGCTTGGCGATGCGCTCGGCGATCAGCGCCTCGACCGCGCCATCGGCTTCGGTCAGCCAGTCCTGGGCGCTCTTCTGCGTGCCGGACGGGCCGCCGGAGGGCGGGCGCATGCGCATCGCCAGCGCCGCCGCCTCGGCGACGATCGCCTGGGCCGCCTCGAAGCGGTGGCGCAGGGCTTCGGGAACGGGATCAGAAGTTGTCATGGGAGCAGCCTGACACGGCCTCCTGCTTCATTCTACTAGGGGCGGTAGAAGAGCTTGCCTTACCGTATGAACGCAGAAGATTAGCCCGGAACCGAGTTGGCATGCGGCACTGCCGGTTCGACGCGCATGATGCGCCCATGTTTCGAGCCTCAAGGTTTCGGTAATGGCGAGGGACGCGGCGCACGCTCCCGGCCCTGGCGCAGCGTGTCGAGGTAGAACGTCAGGCTAGAGTCGAGGCGTTCCGTCATAAACTGCCGATAGGGTAAAAGGTCGCGGGCAACCTGTAACGTTTGCAGCCCTTCGATGTAGGCCGGACGTTGCTCCGGTCCGATGACCACAGGCGGATATCCGCCTTTGAACAGAACGAGGTTCATTAACAGCCGCGCCGTGCGACCGTTGCCGTCGCTGAAGGGGTGGATGGTGGCGATGCGCTCATGTGCTGTGACAGCGGTTTCAGCCGTGGCGGGAGCCTTTGCGAGCCATTGCCCGAAATCGCCCATCAGCGGCGAGATTTGAGCAGGCGGCGGGGGCCGGTAGGACGTGCCCGTGATGAGCCGTTGCGTGTCGGCGTAGTGACCGGCGTTCTCTGGGTTGGATCGCCCGAGCACGAGGGCGTGAATCTGGCGCACGTCTGTTTCGCGGATCGGCTGATCCCGACTAGCCAGTTCACGCACGTAGCGGAGCGCGTCCAAATGATCGAGCGCTTCCATGTGATCGCGCAGCGACTTGCCGCCGATGGTGAAACCCTTTTCCAGGACGATAGCCGTTTCCGACCGGGTGAGGGTGTTCCCTTCGATGGCGTTGGAGGTATAAGTCAACTCCACGTCATACCAAGAAGACAGCGCGGCTAATCCTTTCGGGGACAAGGGCCGCAACTTGTCTAGTTCGGCCTTCTTGTGCGCCAAGGCGTTGTCGATAGTGTCCATGTTCTAACAGTAACAGGAAGCGACGGCGGTTTCCACGATGACGCAAGCCGCCAGAAGGCAAGCAGGACCCGAAACTCAAGGCTTCCGGATAATCTGCTTGGAGGTCAGATTTCAACGGTTTAGCCGTGACCGAAAAATATGAATAAACTAAACGTGCAACTTGCGTCGGATACGCTCGCGTCAGCATCTATCGGCAAAGTTTAGGATCTCGATCCTACTGGACAATCATTCCACCCGGCGCGCGGCGCGCAGCGAGGCGGTGATGGCCGGGTCCTCCAGCGCCGCCAGCCGGCTCGCGGCCAGGGTGGCGAAGCGGTGCGTCAGCACGCGCCGGGTGGGGGCGGACAGCTTGTGCACCGTGGCCTCGCGCAGCAGCTCGGCTTCCGCAGTCACGCCGGCGGGTAGGCAATGCGGGCCGACGCAGGCCACGATCAGCCCGGCATCCTCGGGCAGCAGCGCCTGCGGAAAGCTGTCGTCCACCGCGAAATAAAGCGCGTCGCAGTACTCGCGGTACTCCGGCCACTTCGCGTCGCTCAGGAAGTCGCGCGGGCCGGACTTGACCTCGATGCAGCTGAACCCACCATCGGGACGCAGCGCCAGGATGTCGGCGCGCCGGCCGTTCGGCAGCGGCACCTCGTGCAGCACCACCCAGCCGAGCAGCCCGCACACGTGTGCCGCCGCGCGACGGATCGCCAGCTGATTCTCCGGCAGGGCAATCGGCCGCAGCGCCTCGGAAAGCGCCTCGTCCGGCAGGATGACGGGGATCGTGTCCATGGGAAGGGTTGTCGCGCCGCGGGCGGTCCCGCCGCAAGCCTTGATTCGTCGGCGGCTACGACCGGAGACCGCATTGCTGCCCGGTCCCGCGTGGTTCATCGTTTCGGTCCGGACATGAAGGAGATAGGCGTGCCGCGAGCGGGCTTGATAATGCTGATCGCGGCGACGGCCCTGTGCATCGGCGCTGCGCCTCAGACCACCCGTGTCGGTGGCCGCGTCTACACCTCTCCGCCGGCCTTGTTTATGGGCGGAGAGGTCGAGACGGGACGCGTCGGTGATATATTGATCGAGCTCGCCTGGCCCGAGATGCGCCCGCTCACTCCGGACGAGGTGGCCATGTGGCCCCCGCGCGACACCATCCGCGTCCTCGCCAACAGCGGCGCTCCGGTCGATGGCGACGGGGTGCCGGATGCCGAGCTCCTGGCTGAGATGCCGGTTATCGTATCTGCCGCAACCGAGTTGAGCACCGGCATTCATGATCGCGCGTCCGGGCATCCTCATTCGCCCCGGTTTGCACCGGATACCGAGGAGCCGTTAGGACCCGTTCCCGGTGCAGGCATGGAACAGGTCGCAACCGAAGCGCCGACACGACCGGACGAGGCGAAGCATGACGTGTTCGTGCGTGAGCCGATTGCGCAGTCGGAAGAAATCATTGACTCCTCTCGCAAGGATCACTTCCCGAACCCGGAATGTGTCCAAAGCTTCGTCACCATGAACCTCATCATAAAGGCAAGTTACAGGAGAGCATTGGTGCCACATTGGCGTGACATCCACGACCGACTGGTGATCTTCCTGAAAGCGCAGGAGGTGAAGCGTTGAGTTATGATCAGGCAACCCGCGACCAACTCGACGGGTTCAGGCGCAAGGGTGATCGGACCGCCTTAGTACGAAAAGCTTGTCGCCCTTGGCGATCCCTATGGCACAATGGCGCTGGGCGTTGTGAAACAGTCGAACATCGCAGGCGTGGTGGCTCGACGCTACGCCATCGCCGTCAGCCAGCGGTACTGTCGCCCCATCGACAAGGCCATATGGCTCAGGATCAGCAACGACCTCATGGATGCCGACTTCGCGGCCCGCGCGGTCGGGAAGAATTTCGAGGTAGGTACGCCCTCGCTTCGATGGAACATTATCCGCGATTATCACGTCGCGGTCTTCGGGCAGAACAACTACCCGCCCGAAATCTGGACTGCCTGGATCCCGCTGCGGATCGACGGCGAGGCGAATGACCGCGGCCTGTGGCGCCGCATGGTGACGGAGAACTTCCTTTCCGTCGCCGTGCAAACCGTCTGGCTGGTGAACGGGCGCATCACGCATGCCCAGGGGGTGGGACACGACATGGCGCACCGGCCACCGCTCGCGACCAGGCTTCCGACCGACCCCACCACCGCCGCCTGCATGGCCAAGCTCGCTCCCTACCAGCTTGCGCGCTCGGGCGCCCTCGACAACGAGCGGCTCGCGACGTTCTACCTCGGCGTGCTGGCCCAGGACCCCCGCTTGTTCGCGGACGTGGCGGCGATCGCGCCGACGGCGGCCTGGCGCGCCCGGCCGGCGCTGGTCAGCCGGGCGTACTGAACCCGGCCGGCCCACCGGCACCGGCCCCTCCTCCTGCGTTTGTTGATCCCACCCAGGCGGAACGACAGGAAACAACGGGAACGGGCCAGACGTTGCGTGGCCACTTCTGAAGGACGCGAGCGTCATGGCCACCAAGAATCAGTACGAGATGCAGGACCCGACCACCCAGTACCCGATGCCGAAGTTCAACGAGCAGCCGCAGCCAGCGCCGGGACTGGCTCGGGACATGGACCCGAAGCCGGACCATGGCGAGACGAGCTACCAGGGCTTCGGCCGCCTCGCCGGGCGCAAGGCGCTGATCACCGGGGCAGACTCGGGCATCGGCCGCGCGGTGGCGATCGCATTCGCCCGCGAAGGTGCCGACGTGGTGCTGAGCTACCTGCCGGACGAAGAGCCGGATGCGAAGGAGGTGGCGGAGCTGATCCAGGCCGCCGGGCGCAAGGCGGTGTCGGCGCCGGGCGACATCTCGAACGAGGAGATGTGCATCCGGCTGGTCGAGACCACGACGCGCGAGCTGGGCGGGATCGACATCCTGGTCAACGTCGCCGGCAAGCAGACCGCGACCAAGGCGATCGCCGACCTGACCACCGAGCAGTTCGACGCCACCTTCCGCACCAACGTGTATGCCATGTTCTGGCTGTGCAAGGCGGCGCTGCCCCACATGCCGGCGGGGGCCACCATCATCAACACGACCTCGATCCAGGGCTACCAGCCCTCGCCCACCCTGCTGGACTACGCTTCCACCAAGGCCGCGATCACCTGCTTCACCCACGCGCTGGCCAAGCAGGTCGGCGAAAAGGGAATCCGCGTCAACGCGGTGGCACCCGGGCCGGTGTGGACGCCGCTGCAGCCCTCGGGCGGGCAGCCGCAGGAGAAGATCCCTGATCTCGGCGCCCAGACCCCGATCGGCCGCCCGGGACAGCCGGCGGAGCTGGCGCCGATTTATGTGCTGCTGGCGTCGCAGGAATCCTCCTACGTCACCGGTGAGATCTATGGCGTGACCGGCGGCAACCATCTGCCGTGACCGAGCTACCTCCTGCGCCCGCGTCGCGGATCTGGCGACACGGGCGCGGAGAGTCTTCACCGGGGCTGTTCACGGAACATGGCTGACTATGACGTATGCGCAGGGCGCGCCGGTGCGCAGCACCTAGCGCGAGGATATCGAATGCCTCACAGCGGATGCTCTCGCTATCCACAATCTCGGGCAGCGGCGTCAGGTTAAGGCACAGCCGGCACCCAGTCGTCATCGGGCGCGTCAAACGGATGCGGCTTGCGAACGGATGTGTCCGCATACGCAAACATCCGTTGGGCCGTGCCGCCCCCTAACGGATCAGGTCCTGTTCGCAGGATTCGGCGGAAAGTGCCTGTGCTGCCGGTGCCGCTGCCGGTTGCATCTGCCAGAGATGGTCGGGCGTGCCGTTGTCCTCGAACTGCACGATCCGCCCGCCGGCGCTGGTCGACTCGCCGTCCACGCCGAGCAACAAACCGCTGTTCCTGTTGCGCAGCCTGAACTGCCCGTTGGCCGCCTCGTCGAGCAGCTGCCAGGACTGGTTAAGGCTGCCGTTCGGCGTCTGCTGGCTGATCGGGGCGCTGTTGGTGGTCTGCGCGCCCGACACCCCCATGACCAGCCCGTCCTGGAGGTTGCGGACCAGGTAGCTGCCCTGGCCGGCCGGGACCAGTTCCCAAAGATGGTCGGGCGTGCCGGTGTCGGCGTACTGCAGCAGCGGCGCGCCGGGGGTGGTGGCACCGGCCTGCACGCCGACCGTCAGCCCGCTGTTGAGGTTGACGATCCGGAACACGCGCCGGCCGAACGCCTGCAGCTCGCTCAGGCCCCAGCCGGTACCGCCGCCGGCGTTGGCCGCCACCACCCGGATGCGGCTGGTGGTCAGCACGGGGAAGTCGATCTGGTCAGGACCGTTGGCGAGCGGGGCGGTCTGGTGCCGGGACTGGTTCGGGATGCTGACCCAGGCGCTGCCGGTCCAGTACTGCAGGTCGAAGCTGCCTGGCACACGCACCCCGCCGCCATCGTCGTAGAACACTAGGTTCACGCCCTGCAGGGTCACCGGGCGCTGGAAGTCCACGCCGTAGGAGTCGGACGCGTTGGGCGAGCTGTAGGAGGTCCAGCGGGTGTTCTCGGGAATGCCGCTGCGGAACACCACGCCGTCGATGCCGTGCCAAACGTCGTCATAGGGCAGGAAGCCCGCGTAGCTGGCGAAGGGCTGCGGCCCGTAGGAGACGCGCTGGCTGTTGGCGGCGACGTCGACCAGGCGGCAGGAGCGGTCTTCCGTGATCGCAGCACCCACCGGCACCACCAGGGACCCGAGCGTACGGCGCGACGCGGCCGCGTGCCCGTCCACGAACACCTTGAGGCCGGCGCCGCGACCGTAGCGGCTGCCGGTCCGGTCCCACAGCACCGAAATGTTGTGACCGTGATAGGGCGCGTTCTCCAGCGCGAAGTAGTCCCAGCTCGCCGGCGCCAGCGGGTTCACCAGCAGCGTGTCGTCCGGCTGCCCGCGCACCCCGATCAGGCCGGAGATGACGTTGTCGTTAAAGGTCGAGTGGTTGTAGTCCTCGCTGTGGTTGGTGCTGTCGTAGATCCAGTCGGCAGTGTCGGCGTCGTGCGCCTCGGCGATATAGGGGACGCCGTTCCTGTGTTGGGTCGCGGCATAGGTGTGCAGCAGGTTCAGGTAGTCCGCGCGGGTGATGGTGGCCTGCGCCGGATAGTCCTGCAGCAGGTTGGCCAGCCCGGTCAGGGTTTGCGAGGTTTCGTACGGCCAGGACGGGCCGTCCCAATGGCAGCAGGTCTGCGCCTGGTAGTCGAACCAGCGGCTGCGGCGCTCGACGGTGGTGGGCCCGAACGCGGCCGCGAAGCCCTGCGGGTCGAGCAGCTCCGCCATGGCGGACGAGTCGGAGGCGACCGGCAGCTCGAACATCCAGGGGACGAAGCCTTCCTCTTCGCGCGTGTCCAGCAAGGCGTCGGTCGGGTTGTCGTCGCGCTGCATGTGGAAGAAGAACCGGCGGGTCGTGTCCCACAGCGCGGACTGCGTCGCCTTGCGCAGCGCTGCCGCCCATCCCGCGTAGTCCTGCGCCGTGGCCGCGTTGCCGGCGAGGGTCGCGATGCCCGAGATCGCCCGCGCGTCGCCGTACTGGTACGCGTTGATGGTGGGCCGGTAGCCGGCGCCGCCGTGGTAGGGGTCGCTGCTCTCGAACGAGGCCGGCGTGAACTCGGTCGCGTCCCACACCGGGACCTGCCAGTACAGCCCGAGCGACGCGTTGAAGTGGTTGTCCCAGCCGCGATACTGCCGCATCAGGCTCGGCAGCTCGGCGGTGGTGAAGGCGCGGTCCCCGGTGGCGAGGAACACCTGCCACACCGCGCTTGCGGCCCAGAAGCTGTACTCGTGCGCCCAGTCGCTGGTGTCCATGTTTACCGCGTCGGTCATCGGCTTAGGGAACTGGCCGGGACCGTTCAGCCAGTAGTCGATGTCGTCGCGCACGTAGTTTGCGTCGTGCAGCCAGCGCCCCTCGGTGATCTGGTGTCCGGCTGCCGCCACCACGCCGCCATAGGGCGCGCCATAGGACACCGGAGCCAGGAACTCGCTCGACAGCCAGCCATAGATCGAGCCGGTATAGGCCAGATGTTCCTTGTACGTCTGCCAGCGGTAGTAATACACGCCCTGGATCTGCGGGTCTGGCACTTCCAGAAAGGGGATGTTGCGAAGGAACCAGTCCGGATCGTCGACCGGACCGAGCAGGGCCGCGTCCGGCAGAAAGGTTGTGCGGCCCGGATACGGGCGCTTCGCATTTCCTTCCGCAGCGTCAGCGCGACACGACAGGGTGGCCAGACCCGCGATGCAGGCGGCCAGAACCAGCCTGGACGGCATGGATCGTCTCCCGTTTGTTTTGTCGGACAATTCGCCTGCGCGTTGGTCCTGTCAAGGCAATCGTGCCTTGTCCTTTCGAACAGCGCTGCCTGGAAACCGCCAGGATCAGAATTGCCAGGGCCAGAAACCGCCAGGGTCATGCCCTTCGCAAGGTGGAAGAGGAACGCCCGAAGCATCCGTCACCCGACGAGCATGACCAGTTCGGAACAGGGTGGCAGCAGCGGATCCGCGGTGCAGAGCCGCACCGCCTCGTCCATCGCCTGCGCCACGAGCAGCCGGTCGAACGGGTCACGGTGATGCAGGGGCAGGTCGGCGACGCGGGCTGCCACGTCGGCCAGCGCCGGCAACTCGGTGAAGCCGGTGGCGCGTGCCGCCTGCGCCACCGGCTCGGGCCGCACCGCAAATCGGGTTGGTCAAGTGCGCTCTTGATCGCGATCTTCTAGATGCTGGCCGCGCTGAACATCACGCGGTTGGCCGGAACCTCGACGAGGTCGCGAGTCTGCGCGTCAAGCTTGTCCGGTGCGCCGAGGGCCCAGAGCAGCGGATGGGGTATCGAGCAGGAAACGCATCAGCGACCGTCAAAGGCGTCCAACAGGGCATCAGGCAAGGGCGCGTCGAAATCCTCCGGCACCGTCATCCTTTCCACTAGGCATCCGAACTGTCGCCGTTCCGTGATCCTGGGAGCCGGCGGAACCAGTCGAGCCACCGGGCGCCCCGCCCTGGCGATGACGATCTCCTCCCCGGCGGCGGCCCGATCGACCAGACGGGACAGATGGGTCTTGGCCGCATGGATGTTCACGGTCTGCATGGCGAACCTTCTGGGACTAAGTCCGACCTGGTTCTTGAACCGACCGGCCGCAGAAACAAGCCGTTCGCCATCAGGTGGCCGCTACGCCGGGGCCGGGATCGAGGACGAGGTGGCAGGTCCGCGGGCGGGGTTTCAGTCGACGCCCGGCTCCGGGCGCAGCAGCACGTGCTGCTTGCGTCCGAGCGAGAGCTTGATCGCGCCGTCCAGGAGGTCGTTCTCGCCCACCAGGTAGCTCTCGTCGGTCACCGGGCGGTCGTTGATCCGGGCGCCGCCGCCGCGGATCAGGCGGCGGGCCTCGCCGTTGCTCGCGCACAACCCGGCCTCGGCGAACAAGCGGAACACCGGGATGCCGGCAGCAAGCTGGTCGATCCGCACTGGGCGCGACGGCAGCGCGTCCTGCACCAGCTCGCCCTGCTCGAAGGAGCGACGCGCGGTTTCTGCCACGGCAAGCGCGGTGTCACGGCCGTGGCACAGGGCGGTGGCCTCGGTGGCCAGCACCTTCTTGGCCTCGTTGATCTCCGCACCGGGCAGGGCGGCAAGGCGGTCGCATTCGGCGAGGGGCAGGTCGGTGAACATGCGCAGGAACCGGCCGACATCGGCGTCCTCGGTGTTGCGCCAGAACTGCCAGTAGTCGAACGGCGACACCCGATCGGCCGACAGCCACACCGCGCCCGACGCGGTCTTGCCCATCTTGGCCCCGGACGCGGTGGCGATCAGCGGGGTGGTGAGCCCCCACACCTGGGCGCCGTCGGTGCGGCGTACCAGGTCCACGCCGGACACGATGTTGCCCCACTGGTCGGAGCCGCCCATCTGCAGCGCCACGCCGTGGCGGCGGTTGAGCTCGCGGAAGTCGTAGCTTTGCAGGATGGAATAGTTGAACTCCAGGAACGTCAGGCCCTGCTCGCGCTCCAGCCGCAGCCTGACGCTGTCGAACGACAGCATGCGGCTGATGGAAACATGGCTGCCCACCTCGCGCAGCAGCTCGATATAGCCGAGCCGGTCGAGCCACTCGGCGTTGTCGGCGATCAGCGCGCCGTTGGCACCGTGTGCGGAACCGTCGCCCAGAACCACGAAGCGCTTGAGGATGCCGAGGATCCCCTCGCCGTTGCGGGCGATCCGTTCCGGGGTGAGCAGCTGTCGCGCTTCCTCCTTGCCGGACGGGTCGCCGATCTTGGTGGTGCCGCCGCCCAGCAGCAGCACCGGCCGATGGCCGTGCCGCTGCAGCAGGCGGAGCAGCATGATCTGCACCATGGAGCCGACATGCAGGCTGTCCGCGGTGAGGTCGAAGCCGATATAGCCGGATACGATCCCGGTCCGGAATGCCGCGTCCAGCCCGTCGGGGTCGGTGCACTGGAACACGAAGCCGCGGGCCTCGGCCTCGGCCAGGAAGTCGCTTCTGGGCATGGATCACACCGTGACGCTCCGCACCGGGTTCCTGGCCCGGCGGGGGCGGTGCTGTAGCATGGCGGACGGGACGGGGGCGAGGACACGGCGATGCGCCAGGTGATCGGGCTGATGAGCGGCACCTCGCTGGACGGGGTGGACGCGGCGGCGATCGAGACCGACGGGGTGCGCGTGGCCGGCTTCGGGCCTTCGCTGACCCTGCCGTTCGATCCGGAACTGCGCGCCGCCCTGCGCGCGCTGCTCGACCGCGCCGGGGAAACGGCGGCAAACGATCCCGGACTGCTGCAGCTGGAACGGCGGCTGACGGAAGTGCACGTGCAGGCGGTGCGCCACCTGGGGGTGCGGGCCGAGCTGATCGGCTTCCACGGCCAGACCATCCTGCACCGGCCGCAGCAGGGCCGTACCTGGCAGATCGGCGACGCCCGGCTGCTGGCGCGGGAAACCGGCCTGAAGGTGGCGCACGATTTCCGCAGCGCCGACGTGGCCGCCGGCGGCGAAGGCGCACCGCTGGTACCGGCCTATCACGCGGCGCTGGCGGCCGGGCTGCCGCGCCCGCTGGCCCTGCTCAACCTGGGCGGGGTGGCGAACCTCACCTTTATCGGCGCGGACGACGCCCTGCTCGCCTGCGACACCGGGCCCGGCAACGCCCTGCTGGACGACTGGGCCATGCGCCACACCGGCGTCCCCTGCGACCGGGACGGGGCGCTGGCGTCGGCGGGACGGGTGTCGGCGCCGGTGCTGGCGCGGCTGCTGGCGGACCCGTTCTTCGCCCGGGCGGCGCCGAAATCGCTGGACCGGCAGGCGTTCCACGCAGCACTCGATGCGGTGTCGGGATTGTCGCCCGCGGATGGGGCGGCGACGCTTGCGGCATTCACCGCCGCCGCGGTGGCCGCCACGGTGCTGCCGCAGCCGCCGCTGCGCTGGCTGGTCTGCGGCGGCGGGCGTCACAACCCGGCGCTGATGCGGGCGCTGCGCTCCCGGCTCGGCGTGCCGGTGGCGCCGGTCGAAGCGGAAGGATGGGACGGCGACGCGCTGGAAGCGCAGTGCTTCGCCTTCCTCGCGGCGCGGGTGCAGGCGGGGCTGCCGTTGTCCTGGCCCGGCACCACCGGGGTCGGGCAGCCGACCCGCGGGGGCCGGCTGGTTCTTCCCGGCTGAGCCGGTTCAGTCGGCGGCGAGCGCCATCGCCTTGCGGGCGACGATCTTGCCGACATAATCCTCGACCGCGTCCGACACGTGCTCGGCATGGCGGGCGAACACATGGTCGGCGCCGGCGCAGACCCGGTAGTCGACCGACACGTTCTTCTGGGTGTTGAGCTTGTCCACCAGCTTGCGCACCGCGGGCTCGGGCGCCAGCTCGTCCGCGTCGCCGGCAAGCATCAGCCCGCCGCAGGGGCAGGGAGCGAGAAAGCCGAAATCGTAGTGGCTGGCGGGGGGCGCCACGCTGACCCAGCCGGAGATTTCCGGCCGGCGCATCAGCAACTGCATGCCGACGAAGGCCCCGAACGAGTAGCCGGCGATCCACAGCCCGCCCGAGTTCGGGTTGACCGCCTGCATCCAGTCCAGCGCCGCGGCCGCGTCGGAAATCTCGCCGATGCCGCCGTCGTAGCGGCCCTGGGAACGGCCGACGCCACGGAAGTTGAAACGCATCACCGAGAAGCCGAGCCGCTCGAACGAGCGGTACATCGAATAGGTGATGCGGTTGTTCATGGTCCCGCCGTGCATCGGATGCGGGTGCAGGATCAGCGCGAGCGGGGCGTTGCTCTCGCCGGAATGGTGGTAGCGTCCCTCGAGTCGGCCGTCAGGGCCAGCGAACATCACCTCAGGCATGTCATCCCGCAATTCTCAATGCTGGCGTCCGGTGGCATGAACGGCAGGCTGTTGCGACGTAATCCGCACCCGGCGATGCCCCGCCAGGTGCGTTTCTATCGATGTGAAGGAGCGTCGCTGCCGCTGCGACGACGCCTTGTTCCTGACACATGGCGCGAAACCGACCATGTTTCAAAGCTTTCTCAGGTCACGCGTGCATCCCGTGCAAGGCTGATGCCGGACGGGCCTGACATGATTGACTTGGCTTTGCCCGGACCCATAGTCCTCTCCCAATAGGCAGAAGCCGCCTTCGCACACTCTATAACGAGACGATCCGAGCGATGACAACGGAATAGCGCACGTGGATCGCGGGAAGGACCACATCATGAGCGATCCTGCCGGTCCCACGGCCGGGCGTTTATCCATTTATCTGGATGCCAACGCCAGCGAGGCGCTGCGTCCGGAAGCGCTGGAAGCGTCGGTCGCCGCCCTGCATCTGCCGGGCAACCCGGCCTCCGTGCATGGCGATGGAAGGCGGGCGCGGGCACTACTGGAAGCATCGCGCGAACGCATCGCCGCCTGCTTCAGGGCCGACCCGGCCGGGCTGGTGTTCACTTCCGGCGGCACCGAAAGCAACGTGCTGGCGATACGAACCCTGGGCCTCGGCCGGCGCGTGCTGGTCGGCGCCACCGAGCACGACGCGGTGCGGCGGGCCGTGGACGGGGCGGAGGTCCTGGCGGTGGACGGCGACGGCCTGGTCGACCTCCATGCGCTGGCGGCGGCGCTGGCGGCCGGCCCCCCCGCCCTGGTCTGCCTGATGCACGCCAACAACGAGACCGGGGTGCTGCACCCGCTGGCCGGGGCGTCGGCGCTGTGCCGGCAGCATGGCGCGCTTCTCCATGTCGACGCGGTGCAGTCCGCCGGACGGGTGCCGGTGTCGCTCGACTCGTGCGGGGCCGACAGCCTGGCGCTGTCCGGGCACAAGCTCGGCGGGCCGAAGGGCGCGGGGGCGCTGTTGTTGCGGGACCCAGGCGCAGGTGCCGGGTCGCCGATGCTCGCCGGCGGCGGGCAGGAGCGTGGCCGTCGCGGCGGCACCCCTGCCCTGCCGGCGATCGCCGGCTTCGCCGCCGCCTGTGCCGCTGCCTGCGCTGACCGGGACGCGCCGGCGCGGCTTGAAGCGCTGCGCGACCGGATCGAGCGCGCGGCGATCGCGGCCGGTGCGGTTGCCTGCGGCGCGGCGGCACCAAGGCTTGGCAACACGGCGTGCCTGGCGCTGCCGGGGCGGCGCGTGGACGCGCAGCTGATTGCGCTGGACCTGCAAGGGTTCGCGGTGTCCGCCGGGGCGGCCTGCTCGTCCGGCAAGATCGGGCGCTCGCACGTGCTGGAGGCGATGGGGCTGGAACACCTGGCAGGCCACGCGATCCGGGTGTCGTTGCCCTGGAACGCCACAACGGAGCACGCTGACCGCTTTGCCGCCGCCTATGAGGACATGGCGCGCGGCCGGGAACGGCGGGCGGCATGATCTATCTCGACAACCAGGCCACCACCCCGTGTGATCCACGCGTGGCGGCGGCCATGCTGCCCTGGTTCACCGAGTTCTTCGGCAACCCGCACAGCGCCGAGCACGCGATGGGCCGGGCGGCGGCGGATGCGGTCGAGACGGCGCGGAACGAGCTGGCGCTGCTGCTCGGCACCGACCCGCGCACGCTGGTGTTCACCTCCGGCGCCACCGAGGCCAACAACCTGGCGATCAAGGGGGCGGTGCGCCATGCGCGCCTGATGGGCAACGCGCGCCGGCGCGTGGTCACGCTGGCGACCGAGCATCCGTGCGTGCTTGAAGCCGTGCGCGACCTCGAAGCGGAAGGCTTCGAGCCGGTGGTGCTGCCGGTGGAAGCGGACGGGCGGCTCGATCCGGACCGGCGACGCGCGGCGCTCGCCGTGCCGACGCTGCTGGCCAGCGTGATGATGGTCAACAACGAGACCGGGGTGATCCAGGACCTTTCCGTGCTGGCGCCGATCGTGCGCGGAGCGGGCGCGCTGCTGCACAGCGACCTGGCGCAGGCGGTGGGCAAGCTGCCGCTGGACGTGGCGGCGCTGGATCTCGATCTGGCCTCGGTCAGCGGGCACAAGGTGTATGGGCCGAAGGGGGTGGGGGCGTTGTTCGTGCGCAGGCGACCGCGCGTGCGTCTGCAGCCCTTGTTCTCCGGCGGCGGCCAGGAGCGGGGGCTTCGTTCCGGCACCCTGCCGACGCCGCTGGTGGTGGGGCTCGGCGAGGCGGCGCGGCTGGCCCGGCTGGAAGGAACAAACGAGGCGATCCGCCTGCGCGCCCTGCGCGACCGGCTGCTTGACCGGCTGCGCGCTCTGGTGCCGGGAATCGCTGTCAACGGCAGCCTGCAACACCGCGTTTCCGGCAACCTCAACCTTTGCTTCCCCCATGCAACCGCGCTGGCCATCATGTCGGCCGTGCCCGAGCTGTGCTTGTCCACCGGGTCCGCCTGCTCGGCCGCCGACGTCGCGCCGTCGCACGTGCTGACCGCCATGGGCCTCGACCGCGACGTGGTGGCGCGAAGCTTGCGCCTGGCGATCGGACGCTTTACCTCCGCCGACGAGCTGGATCGTGCCGCGACGCTGCTCGGGCGCGCCGCCGGCCTCGCCCCTGGCCTGCGGGCCACGGCGTGATCCCCATCCTCCTCCAAGCCCGCACCCGGCGAGAACGACCATGCCCAGCATGACCTTTATCGAGCACGACGGCACCGCCCGCACCGTGGACGCGCCGGCCGGGTTGTCCGTGCTGGAGATCGCGCACCGCCACGGCGTCGACCTGGAAGGAGCGTGCGAAGGCTCGCTCGCCTGCGCCACCTGCCACGTGATCGTGGACCCGAGCTGGGCGCCGCGCCTGGCTTCCCCCACCGAGGACGAGGAGGACATGCTGGACCTCGCCTTCGGGCTGGAGAAGACCTCGCGGCTGGGCTGCCAGATCGTGATCACCGAGTCGCTGGACGGGCTGGTGGTGCGCCTGCCCAAGAGCGGCTGAGCCGGGCCATGCGCGTCCTGGTCGCCATGTCCGGAGGCGTGGACAGCAGCGTGGTGGCCGCCATGCTGTCGGCGGACGGGCACGATGTGGTGGGCGCCACGCTGCAGCTCTACGACCACGGCGCGGCGGCGAAGCGGCGCGGTGCCTGCTGCGCCGGCGACGACATCCACGACGCCCGGCGCGTGGCGGACCGGCTCGGCATCCCGCACTACGTGATCGACGCGGAAGCGCGGTTCCGCGACAGCGTGATCGCGCCGTTCGCCGCCGCCTATGCCGCAGGCGAAACGCCGGTGCCGTGCATCAGCTGCAACCAGGGGGTCAAGTTCACCGACCTGCTCGGCCTGGCGCGCGAGCTCGGCTGCGAGGCCATGGCCACCGGGCACTATGTCCGGCGCGTGGCGGGCCCGGACGGCGCCGAGCTGCATCGCCCGGTGGACGGCGCGCGCGACCAAAGCTGGTTCCTGTTCGGCACCACGCGCGACCAGCTCGAGTTCCTGCGCTTCCCGCTCGGCGACATGCCGGACAAGGCGGCGGTGCGCAGGCAGGCGGAGCGGCTGGGCCTCCTCGTGGCCGACAAGCCGGACAGCCAGGACCTGTGCTTCGTGCCGGACGGTTCCTATGCCGAGCTGGTGACGCGGCTGCGTCCGGACGCAGCGCTGCCCGGGGAGATCGTCGGCGAGGACGGCACGGTGCTGGGCCATCACGGCGGGGTGGCCGGCTTTACGGTGGGCCAGGGCCGGCGGCTCGGGCCGGCTGCGATGCGCAACAACGAGCGCCAGCGCGTGGTGTCGCTGCATCCCGCGACGCGCCGGGTGGTGGTGGCGCCGCATGGCCGGGCCACGTCGCGGTCGCTCGCCCTGCGCGATGCGAACTGGCTGGTCGACCGGCCGGCGGCAGGCCTGCGCTGCCAGGTGCAGTTGCGCGCGCGGGAGCCCGTGCGCGCGGCGGTGCTGGCGGAAGACGGGGTGCTGCTGGACGAGCCGGCACTGCCGGCGCCGGGACAGGCCTGCGTGGTGTACGACGGCAGCCGAATCCTGGGCGGCGGCTTCATCCGGCGCGCTGCCTGAGACGCGTACCGGTTAATGAGCACCGGTTTGCCGGCCACGGCGGCCCGTCCTACAGAACCGGTCGATCCCGTCGACCGGAGCGGATACATGGCCAGCGACACGCTTTTCATCGGCACGAGGCGCTACTCGTCCTGGTCGCTGCGCGGCTGGCTCGCGGTGCGGCTGGCGGGGCTCGATGTCGAGGAGCGGGTGCTGCCGCTGGCCGAGAGCGGCAGCCCGGCGGTGGCCGCGGTGTCGCCGAGCGCACAGGTGCCGTATCTGGAGCATGACGGGAACCGGGTGTGGGACAGCCTGGCGATCGCCGAATATTGCGCCGAGCTGAACCCGGCGCTTTGGCCGGCGGGTCGCGGCGCACGCAGCCATGCCCGGGTGTTGTCGGCCGAGATGCACAGCGGGTTCCGGGCGCTCCGGATCGCCATGCCGATGAACCTCGGCCGCGACCGCCCGCTCGGGGGTGGCATCACGACGGAGGTCCGGGCCGATCTCAACCGGATCGAGCGGCTTTGGAGCGAAACGCGCGCCGACCATGGCGCGGCGGGTCCCTTTCTGTTCGGTGCCGGCTTCACCGTGGCGGATGCGATGTTCGCGCCGGTGGCGGCGCGGCTGATCTCCTACCAGGTGGCGCTGCGCCCGGTGGCGCGGGCGTATCGCGACGCGGTGCGGGCGCATCCGCTGCTGGAGGAATGGTACCGGGCCGCCGCGGACGAGCCGGCGGGGTGGCGGCTCGACAAATACGAGGACCTGGCCTGAACCCCGGATGAGCTGTCCGGAACCCAGGGTCGCGATCGTGCTGCCGCCGCGCGAAGGGTTCTCGCCCGACGCGGTGGGCGCGATCGGGCTGCTGGTGCACCGCTTGTCGCGGCCGCAGGACCTGGTGCTGGGCCGTGCGTGCCCGAAGCCGTTCCCGGACCGCCGCTTCGTGCCGGTGGAGCCGGCCGGCTGGCCGGTGCCGGGCAGCCGGCTGCGCTACGTGGCCGGGCTCGCCTCGGTCCTGCGCGCGGCGAGGCCGGAGCTGATCGAGGTGCACAACCGGCCGGAGATCGCCTTTCTGCTGGCACGCCGCTTTCCCGACATTCCACTCGGCTTGTTCCTGCACAACGATCCGCAGGCGATGCGCCTGGCGCGGTCCCCGGCGGACAGGCGGGCGTTGTCGCGCCGGATGCGGATCGCGGCGGTGTCGGAGCACCTGCGCCGGCGCTTCCGGGACGGGGGAGGACACGATCTGCCGGTGGACCTGCTGCCGAACTGCCTCGACCTTGCGGCGCTGCCGCCGCCCGTGGCCGACGCATCGCGCGACCGGCTGATCCTGTTCGCGGGCCGGCTGGTGGCGGACAAGGGAGCGGACAGCTTCGTCGCGGCCTGCGCGTCGGCGCTGCCGGCGCTGCCGGGCTGGCGGGCGGAGATGATCGGCGCCGACCGGCCGGGCTCGTCGCCGGACACGCCGTTCCTGGCGGCGCTCCGGCCCGCGGCGGCCCGGGCGGGGGTGGTGCTGGCCGGCTACCGGCCGCACGACGCGGTGCTGGACGCGATGGCGCGGGCGGCGATCGTGGTGGTGCCGAGCCGCTGGCCGGAACCGTTCGGGCTGACCGCGCTGGAAGCCATGGCCAGCGGCGCGGCGCTTGTCAGCTCGGAACGCGGCGGGCTGGCCGAGCTGACCGCGGGGGCAGCACTTCGCGTCGATCCGGACCAGCCGGAGGCGCTGGCCGACGCGCTGCGCCGGCTGGCGAGCGACCCGTCGGAGCGGCGGCGGCTGGCGCAGGCGGGTCGCCTGCGCGCGCGCGAATACGATCTGCCGGCCGCCCGCGCCCGCCTCGAAGCCTGGCGCGAGGCTGGGCGCAAACCTGGGCGCGAAGCGGCATCGCGGGAACCGGTGACCTGATGCGTGCAACCGCGATCCGCCAGTTCGACCGGCTGGGTGCCGGGGCAGTCCTGCTGTGCCCGTTGTTCCTGTTGCACGGGCGCGGGGTGGCCGAGGCGCTGATCGATCTGGTCGCCGTGTCGTTCCTGGTTCGCTCGGCGCTGGCGTCGGACTGGAACTGGATCCGCACCCCCTGGGTGCCGGTGGCGTCGTTCTGGTGGGGCTGGCTGGTGCTGTGCTCGGTGCCGTTCGGCCCGTTCGGCGCCGGCGGCTGGCCGGCCCTGCTGCAGGCTGGCGTCACGGTGCGCTTCCTCGTGTTCGTGGCGGCCTTGCAGCATCGCGTGTTGTCGCAGCCCGGCCCGCTGCGGCTGATGCGCTGGCTGATCGTCGGCGCGTGCTGCTACATCGCAGCCCAGCTGCTGCTGCAGGACGTGACCGGGCACAACCTGTTCGGCCAGGGGCGCTTCGGCGACGGCACCCTCACCGGGCCGTACGACAAGCCGCGCGCAGCGGCGCCGCTGTCCCGGCTGCTGCTGCCGACGGTGCTGGTGGCGAGCGCCTGGGCCAGCGCGCGCGCGGCCGCGATGCGGAACGCTGGAACGCGTTGGCCACTCCGGGGGCCACTCCGGGGCCTGCTCCGGGGGCTGCGCGGGATCGCGTCGCTGCTGCCGCTCCTGCTCGGGATCGCGACCATGGTGCTGGCCGGGCAGCGCATGCCGCTGCTGTTGTGCCTGCTCGGGCTGCTCGTGTCCGGCCTGC
>CAXSHC010000006.1:22232-24547 GCA_964236745.1 uncultured Acetobacteraceae bacterium | reverse complement strand
CGACTGGCGCTTCGACCTCGCCGAAGGCTGCCCCGCGCACTGCCAGTACTGCTACCTGGCCGGCTCCCTGGCCGGCCCGCCGATCGTGCGCGCCTATGCCAACCTCGACGAGATCCTGTTCGAGCTGCCGCCGCTGCTGGGACAGGGCACCATCACCTCGCGATCGGACGCGCGCCGCCACGAGGGCACCACCTTCGAGTGCTCCTGCTACACCGACCCGCTGGCGATCGAGCCCGTCACCGGCAGCCTGTCCACGGCGATCCGCCGCTTCGGCGCCTGGGATGCCGACGTGCAGCTGCGCTTCACCACCAAGTTCGGCAACGTCGAGACCCTGCTGGACCTGCCGCATAACGGCCGCACCCGTATCCGCTTCTCCCTCAACGCCCGCTCCGCCGAACGCTTCGAGGGGGGTGCCCCGCGCATGCACCGCAGGCTGGCCGCCCTGCGCGCGGTGGCGCAGGCAGGCTACCCGGTCGGGATCACGGTGGCGCCGATCCTGCCGCTGCCGGACTGGCGCACGGAGTACGACCGGCTGCTGGCCGACGTGGCGGAAGCGCTGGACGGGATGCCGGCGGTGGACCTCACCGCCGAGCTGATCACCCACCGCTTCACCGACAAGTCCAAGACGGTGCTCGCCGGCTGGTATCCCGGCAGTTCCCTGCCGATGGACGAGGCGGAGCGCACGCGCAAGCTGACCAAGTTCGGCACCGGCAAGTGGGTGCTGCCACGCGACGAGATGGCCGCCTTGCGCGGGTTCATGACCGACGCGCTCCAGCGCCACCTGCCGATGGCCCGCCTGCTCTACTGGACGTGACCCCGCCGCCGGTCACGCCGGACGGCCGCTACTTCGTGGTGCGCGGCCGGCTTTGGCGCTGCACCGATCCGCGCCTCGACCCCGACCACCGCGCCGCCCTGACCGCCGAACTGATGTCAGCCCGCCGCGCCAAGCGCACCGCGATGCAGGCGGGTGACGCCGCCGGCCGGGAAGCCGCGCGGGCCCGCGTCGATGCCGCCAAGCACGAGCTCGGCGAACGCGGCCCGGTGTGGTGGCCGGGCGATGCCCCGGACTACACCCGGCACATGGCCCGCACGACGCCCTATGCCGACTGGTTCTCGGGCCTGCCGCCGGATCCGTGAACAATGTTCACGTCTGCCTCGTCCACACCGTCTGCGCGTTGACGAACTCGCGCACGCCGAAATGCGACAGCTCGCGGCCGTAGCCGCTGTTCTTCACCCCGCCCACCGGCGTGCGCGGGTTGGACGCGGTGAAGCCGTTGACGAACACTCCGCCTGCTTCCAGCCGGCGGGCGATCCGCGACGCCTTTTCGGTGTCCCGCGTCCACAGGTTGCTGCTCAGCCCGTACTCGCTCCGGTTGGCGAGCTCGATCGCGTGCTCCTCGTCCCGTGCCACGACGAGGGCCGCGACCGGGCCGAACACTTCCTCGTCGAACGCGGCCATGCCGGGTTCCACCCCGCCGAGCACGGTCGGTTCGTAGAAGCAGCCGGGCCCGTCCACCTTGCGACCGCCCAGAAGCAGGCGGGCGCCTTGCGCGATCGAGCGCGTCACCTGCTCGTGCACGCCGTCGCGCAGGTCGGAGCGCGCGATCGGCCCGATCGTGCTCGCCTCGTCCGTGGGATCGCCTGTCCTGACCTGCCGCGCCGCCTGGAGGAACCGCGACGTGAACTCTTCCGCGACCGGTGCTTCCAGGATCAGCCGCTTGGCGGCGAGGCAGACCTGCCCGGCATTGGCGTAGCGGCCGGTGATCGCGAAGCCGACGGCCTGCTCCACATCCGCGTCGGCCAGCACGATGAACGGGTCGATGCCGCCCAGCTCCAGCACCGACTTCTTGAGGTTGCTACCCGCCAGCGCCGCCACCGCGGCGCCCGCGCGCACGCTGCCGGTCAGGGTCACGCCGACGATGCGCCCATCGGCGATCACCCGCTCGATGCCCCCGTTGCCGACGTTGAGCACGCTGAACGCCCCCGTTGGCAGCCCGGCTTCCTCCCACATCTCGCGCATCAGCAGGGCGCAGCGCGTGACGTTGGGCGCGTGCTTCAGCATGAAGCCATTGCCTGACAGCATGATCGGCACCGCCGCGCGGATCGTCTGCCACAGCGGCAGGTTCCAGGGCATGATGCCGAGAATGGTGCCGGTCGGCAGGAACGACACGTGCACCCGGTCACCGCCCTCCACCGCGACGGGTTCGTCGGCCAGCATCGCCGGCCCGTGCTCGGCATACCAGGCGGCGGTGGCGGCACATTTCTCGACCTCGGCGCGCGCTTCGCGGAGCGTCTTGCCCATTTCCCGTGTGATG
>CAXSHC010000006.1:0-22222 GCA_964236745.1 uncultured Acetobacteraceae bacterium | reverse complement strand
CCACCGCCTCGTCCGCCCGTCGTCGCAGCACGGTGGCGAGGCGGTGATAGACCGCCGCCCGTTCGGTTGTCGGCACAGCGCGCCAGATGCGGAACCCGGCCTCCGCCCGGTCGAGCAACCGGTCGACGTCCCCGTCCGTCTGGAACGGGAAGCGCTCGATCTCCTCGCCGGTGGCGGGATTGCGGGACACGGCAGCCTGGTCGGCCATGGGATGATCTCCTGGCGGATGCCGCCGGCCTGTAGTGGCAGCCCGCAAGTGCCGGTCACGATGGGGGCGGCTGCCACCGCGACCGGTCGACCCGTCCGGGTCAGTGCTTGTCGACGGACGCGCGGTAGATCTCGTCGATCGACTGGCCCAGGCGCGCGTCGAACGCGTCGTCGCTCATGTCGCGGGTCAGGCCCTCGACCAGGGCGCGGGAGAAGGAGGCGATCATGCCGTGGTTGGCGCGGAGGTGCTCGCACGCTTCCGTCAGCGGGTAGCCGCCGGACAGTGCCACCACGCGCGCCACGCCCTTGTGCGCGATCAGCGGCGCATACAGGTCCGGCACCTCCGGGATGGTCACTTTGAGCATCACCTGCTCGCCCTCGGGCAAGGCGTCGAGCGCCCTGGTCAGCTCGGCCAGCAGGATCGCTTCCGCGCCGGCCTTGTCCGGGCTCTTGATCAGCACCTCCGGCTCCAGGATCGGCATCAGCCCCGCGTCGCTGATCTGCCGGCCGATCTCGAACTGCTGCTTCACGATCGCGGCGATGCCGGCCTGGTTCGGCAGGTTCACCACCGAGCGCATCTTGGTGCCGAACACGCCCAAGCCCTTGGCACGGGCCAGCAGGGCGTCCAGGCCCGGGATCGGCTTCATCAGGCTGACGCCGTCGGCTTCGGTTTCCAGCCCCTTGTCGACCTTGAGGTAGGGCACCACGCCGCGGTCCTCCCACAGGAAGGCCGGCACCGGCTTGCCGTGCGCTTCCCCGTCCATGGTGGCCTCGAACAGGATGGCGCCGATCACCTTGGATCCGGAAAACGCCGGCGCGCTCATGATGCGCACGCGCATCTCGTGCACCAGCTTGAACATCTCGGCGTCGCCCGAGTAGGCATCCTCCGGAACGCCATACAGCTTCAGCGCTCCCGGGGTGGAGCCGCCGCTCTGGTCGAGGGCGGCGATGAAGCCGTTCTTGCCGGAAGCCTGGGCCAGCATGGTGGTGTCGGGCATGGTCGTCCTCGTCGTGGATGTCGTTCGGAACCAATCAAAAACCGGAACGGGGATCCGCCGTGGCCGGTTTCGTCGTCATCGCGTCCCTTCAGCCCGCCAGGCTGCGCTCGGCCGCGGTCAGGGTGTTGCGAAGCAGGCAGGCGATGGTCATCGGGCCGACCCCGCCCGGCACCGGGGTGAGGCGGCCGGCGCGGCCGAGCGCTTCCTCGTGCACCACGTCGCCGACCAGCCGGGAGCGGCCGTCCGCCGTGGTGATGCGGGTGATGCCGACGTCGATCACGGTGGCGCCGGGCTTGATCCAGTCGCGGCGCACCAGGCCCTTGCGGCCGGTGGCGACCACCAGGATGTCGGCCAGGCAGGCCAGCGCGCCCACGTCCGGGGTGGCGGCGTGGCACACCGTGACGGTGCATTCCTCCGGCAGCAGAAGCTGCGCCAGCGGCCGGCCGACCAGGGTGGACTTGCCCACCACCACCGCGTGCAGACCCTTCAGCGTGCCGAGCTCGGCACGAAGCAGAAGCAGGCAGCCGAGCGGGGTGCACGGTACCAGCCCGTGCTGGCCCAGGGTGACGCGGCCGACGTTCATGGGGCCCAGCCCGTCCACGTCCTTGGCCGGATCGATCGCGCTGGTGACGGCACTCACGTCGATCCCGGTCGGCAGCGGCAGCTGCACCAGGATGCCGTGCACCGCAGGGTCCGCGTTCAGGACCCCCACCAGCGACAGCAGTTCGGATTGCCGGGTCGAGCCCGGCAGCACGTGGGCGAAGGAGCGCATGCCGACGTCGCCGGTATGGGCGATCTTGTTGCGGACATACACCTCGCTGGCCGGGTTGCTGCCGACCTGCACCACGGCGAGGCCGGGCACCACGCCGCGTTCGGCGGACAGCTGGGACACCCCGTCGCGTATTTCGGCGATCAGGCGCGCGGCGTGCGCCTTGCCGTCGATGAGGCGTGTTTCCACGGGTGGGCGTACCTCGACGGGTGGACGCGTCTCGATCACTTCCGGGGTCATGGCGCCCTCCTGGCTGGTCCCGGGATCCGGCCCGGCTGGAACCGATGCCGCGATCGGGGCAGGATGCGGCGCATGAAGCCCATACGGAAGAACTTCGGCAGCGACAACGTTGGTCCGATCAGCCCAGCCATCCTCGACGCCCTGGTCGCGGCCAACCAGGGCACGGTGCCGTCCTATGGCGGCGACCCCTGGACCACGCGGCTGCAGGAGGTGGTGCGCGCCACCTTCGAGGCGCCAAACGCGGAAGTGTTCGCGGTGGCGACCGGCACGGCTGCCAACGCCCTAGCGCTGTCGGCGCTGGTGCCGCCCTATGGCGGGGTGTACTGCGACCAATCCTCGCACATCGAGAACGACGAGTGCGGCGCGCCCGAGTTCTTCACCGGCGGCGCCAAGCTGCTGACCCTGCCCAGCCTGGACGGCAAGCTGTCGCCGGTGGTGCTGCAAGCCAACCTGGAGGCCAGCCGGGCGCTCGGCGTGCACAAGAGCCGGCCGACCGCGATCAGCATCACCCAGGCGACGGAATGGGGCACCACGTATTCGCTCGATGAGGTGCGGGCGATCGGCGACACCGCGCGCGGCCTGAACCTGTCCCTGCACATGGACGGGGCCCGCTTCGCCAACGCCCTGGTCTCGCTCGGCTGCGCGCCCGCCGACGTCACCTGGCGCGCCGGCGTCGACGTGCTGTCGCTGGGCGCCACCAAGAACGGGGCGATGGCGGCGGAAGCGGTGGTGTTCTTCCGGCCCGGGCTGGCGGAAGAGTTCGCGCGGCGTCGCAAGCGGGCGGGACACCTGTGGTCCAAGGCGCGCTACCTGAGCGCGCAGCTGGTGGCGTATCTGTCGAATGACCTGTGGCTCGACAACGCCCGGCAGGCCAACGCGATGGCGACGCGCCTCGCCGACGGGCTGCTGCGGCTTCCCGGCGCCAGCCTGCTGCACCCGGTGCAGTCGAACGAGGTGTTCGCGGTGCTGCCCGAGCCGACGATCGCCCGGTTGGAAGCGCAAGGGTTCCTGTTCTACCGCTGGTACCTGCCGCAGGGGCTGGACGTCGTCCCGGGCACGCTGCCGATCCGTCTGGTGACGGGGCTCGACACCGCGGCCGACGACGTGGATGCGCTGCTGGCGGCGGTCGGCTGAGGCAGGGCACCCGGGTATGGCGGCGCCGGCCGGGATGAACCCGGCCGCCGACCTCAGATTTCCGCCAGCCGATACAGCACCCGCACCCAGGACCGGGTGCCGCGGTGAAAACTTTCCAGATCGTATTTCTCGTTCGGCGAGTGGATGCGGTTGTCGGCCTTGGCGAAGCCGATCAGCAGGCTGTCCATGCCGAGCGCTTCCTGCAGGTCGCGCACCACCGGGATGGAGCCGCCGCTGCCGATCACGGAAGCGGGCCGGCCCCATTCCTCGCCGAGCGCCTGCAGCGCCGCCTTGAGATACGGCCCGTCGATCGGCACGGCACTGGCGCGCGAGGCGCCATGGGAATGGAAGGACACGCTGCAGTCGGCCGGGATGCGCGCCTGCACGTGGGCGCGGAAGGCGTCGCGTATCGCTTCCGGATCCTGGCCGCCCACGGTGCGGAACGACACCTTGGCCGAGGCCTGTCCGGGCAGCACGGTCTTGAACCCGTTGCCGCCATAGCCGCCGGTGATGCCGTTGATCTCGCAGGTAGGCCGGGCCCAGGTCTGTTCCAGGGCGCTGTAGCCGGTCTCGCCGGCCGGGACCTGCAGGCCGACCGGGCCGAGCAGGGCGGCGTCGGAACCGACCAGGCGGCGCCAGTCCTCCCGCACCGCTTCGGGCAAATCGGTCACCCCGTCATAGAAGCCGGGCAGGGTGACGCGGCCATCCTTGTCGCGGAGTGCCGCCAGGATCTCGACCAGAAGGTGCAGCGGGTTGCGCGCGGCGTTGCCGTACAGCCCGGAATGAAGGTCGCGGTCGGCGCAGGTGATCGTGATCTCCTCGCCAACCAGGCCGCGCAGCATGGTGGTGACGGCCGGAACGCCGTCTTCCAGCATGTCGGTGTCGCAGATCAGGGCGATGTCGGCTTTCAGCTCTGCGGCATGGGCCTCGAGGAACGGGCGCAGGCTCGGGCCGCCGCTTTCCTCCTCGCCTTCCAGCAGGATGGTGATGCGCATCGGATAGCGGCCGTCGGCGGCGCGGATCGCCCGCAGCGCTTCCAGGAAGGTCATGACCTGTCCCTTGTCGTCGGACGCGCCGCGGGCGGTGATGCAGCGCGCGCCGGCGTTCCCGGCCAGCACCGGCTCGAACGGGGGGCTGGTCCACAGCGCCACCGGGTCGACCGGCTGCACGTCGTAATGGCCATAGAACAGGACGTGCGGGCCTGCGGTCCCGGCGCTGCTCGGGCCGGGATCGTGGGCGACCACGATCGGCAGCCCGGGGGTGTCGCGCACGCTGGCCTCGAAGCCCATCGACAGGAGGTCGCGGCACAGCCATTCCGCGGCATGCCTGCAGTCCGGCGCATGCTCGGGCTGGGTGGACACGCTGGGAATGCGGAGCAGCGCGAACAGACGCTCCAGGCTGGCCTCGAGCTGGCTGTCGACGTGATCGAGGGCGGAAGCGGGGACGGAACCGGGGGCGGGAGCCGGGGATACGGGCGGGATGGCGTTCATGGCGGCATGGTGCGCCGGGACGCGCCGCTTGTCAGCCGCCTAACCCTGCGGCGGATCGACAAGCCGTGCCGCTCGCGTTCAGGCGACAGGCTCCCCAATCCGTATCGCCTGGGCGGCGGCGGCGCGCTTGTTCTGCCAGAACTGCACGAAGTCGATCGGCTGCAGCATCACCGGCGGGAAGCCGGCCTCGCGGGTGATGTCGGCCAGCACGGCGCGGGCGAACGGGAACAACAAGCGCGGGCATTCGGCGAACAGCATCGGCTCCACCACGTGCTGCGCCACGTTCTGCAGGGTGAAGATGCCGCAATAGGCCAGCTCGACCACGAAGGCGGTGGCGGGCGGCTCTGCGTTCTCGACCGGCGCGTGGGTGGTGGCGCTGCACCCCAGCAGAAGCGACACCTCGTAGACCGGGTGGCCTTCCTGCGCGCGGCGCGCCTGCACGTCCAGGCTCAGCGTCACGTGCGGACGAAGGTTCTGCACCGTGTAGATGCCCGGAGCGCCCGGAACGCGGAACACCATGTCGCGAACGTACTGGTTGCTCAGCACCAGGGGCGGCACGGCTGGACTTGCAGGGGAGGTGCCGCCGCCGACGCTGTCGATCGGTCTGTCTGACATGGGCTCACATCGTCTGGTCGTTCAGAAGGATAGGTCGTTCGGAAAGCGATACTACAGCAGTGGCGGCAGCCGGGCGAGGCCGGCCTGCGGATGCCGGGTCAGATGAAGCGGCCGCGCAGGAAGCCCAGCGCCGGAAGCGGGCTCCAGCTGCGCGGCAGGTCGGCGCGCCGGATCGGCGCGATGCTGTAGCGCGGGATCGGCTGGCGCGCGCTGCGCAGGAAGTGCGCGTAGGCCCTCACCTGCTGTTCGCGCCAGTCCCGGTCGGCCAGGGCGGCGTCGCGGCTGGGGTAGATCTCGGCGATGCGGCTGGTCCGGCCGGCTTCCGCCATCACCGCCCAGAGCCGGTCCTCGCGCGGCCGCTCGTCGGCGGACACGGGTCGGGAAAAAGGGATGATGTCCGTCATGCGGCGTGGGTCCGGGTTGGCAGAGCGGAAGCCATCATCTTCGACGAAACCATGGCTCTTCCTCGTCGGCAAGGCCCCGGTTGCAACCCGGGGGGCCGGGCTCCGTTGCCTCTCCGAACGATCCAGAACGGCTTGCAAGGACCCGATCATGAGCACCAGCGAGAAGATCCCCGCCACCGACCGTTCCCGCGGCGGCCCCGGCAGCAGCCACGTCGACACCAGCGGCAAGCACCAGGACTCCGCCGGTGCCCATCACCAGCACACGCCGGCGGACAAGAAGCATCCGCGCGAGGATGCCAACAGCGGCAACCATGGCACCAGGCACGAGCAGCACGAGCCCGGCGAGGGTCGCCGTTCCTAGCCGGACCCTTGCAGCGGCGGCGGCGCGACGATAGGAGCCGGTCATGCTTCGCCTGATCCTTACGTTGCCGTTCCTGATCCTGCTGGTCGTGTTCGTGCTGTTCAACCAGACGCCGGGCGCGATGGAGCTGCCATACCTATCGTGGCAGTCTTCGGTCGGCGTGATCGCGCTGATCACGGCGGTGATCTTCTTCCTGATCGGCGCGCTGTTCGTGTGGTTCGCCGAACTGCGACAGCGTCGCCGTGCCCGCCGGGCGGAACAGCAGGTGCGCACCCTGGAAGGCCAGATAGCCGAGTTGCGCACGCAGCTGTCGCAGGCGGTGGCGCAGAACGTCGCCTATCACGGCACCACCGCGGTCGCGACGCATCCGGCCCCGGGCGTCCTGCCCAGCCTCCCGTGACATGTCGCTTCTTGGGATGACGGCTGGCCGTGCCCGGCTGATCCTGGCCCTCGACACCGGCGACATCGCGGAAGCGCGGCATTGGATCGAGGCTGCTGGCCCGTCCTGCGACGCGATCAAGCTTGGCCTGGAGTTCACGCTGGGCCAAGGGCTGGAGGCGGTGCGTCGGCTCGGGGCCGATCACTCGGTGTTCCTGGACCTCAAGTTGCACGACATTCCCAACACGGTGGGTGCCGCGATACGAACACTGGTGCCGCTCCGGCCGTCCATGCTGACGATCCACGCGGCCGGCGGCAGTGCCATGATCGCGGCAGCGCGCAGGGCGGTGGAAGACGGGTTCGCCGCGGACGCGCGGCCGATCCTGCTCGCGGTCACGGTATTGACCAGCCTGGACGCGGAAGCGTTGCACGCTACCGGCATCGCCGGCGGGCCGCGCCAGCAGGTGCTGCGGCTGGGCCGCATGGCAATCGAGGCCGGTGCGCACGGGCTGGTGTGCAGTCCGCACGAGGTGGCGCCGTTGCGCGACGCGCTGGGCGGGGAACCGTGCCTCGTCGTGCCGGGCGTCAGGCCAACCGGCGCGGAGGCTGGCGACCAGAAGCGGGTGATGACGCCGGCCGAAGCCAGTCGCGCCGGCGCGGACTGGATCGTGGTCGGCCGCCCAATTACCCGCGCGGCCGATCCGGCAGCGGCGGCGGCGGCGATCGCGGCCGAACTCAGGTCGTGAGCCCGCAGGTCGGGATCTGACTTTTGGCGCCTGTGCGACGAGGTGGTGTTTGATGCAGCGGCGGATGCGGACTGGACCAGTTGCACGGTCGTGCCGGAACGGCACGATCCTGGTACTTGCGGCGCTTCGACCTGTTCGTCGCGCCTGCCGGTGACGAGAAGACGCGTATGCTTGATACGGCGCCGCTCGGAGTAGATGCAGGTTGCGGCGGCCCGGTCCCAGCAATGGCATACGCTAGGTCGTCGACCGTATGATCTGGCGGGCCCAGGAAACGCGCGACGCGGCCAGAATTGCCTGCCGATATCGAGCTGAATGGGCTCACGACCGAGACCAAGCGCCGAAAGGTGTGGATTGCACCGACGGCAGCGGGCTTCGGACCGGTCAAGTACGAAGGACCAATCGCGCCGTTACCCTGGCTGGTGGCAGCCGGCCTCATGCCCAGCGTGGCCGAGGAAGCCTTGGCACGACGAGCACTGGCCACAGGCGCGTCACCCTGAGGTCGAGGACACGCCCAACGGGAAGCGGCAGGCGCTGATCCACGGCGTCATCACGGTGGCGCGCGGCGGCCGATCCATGTCTCGAATAGCATGTGCGGCAAGGTCAGCGCGGCGAGCCCCTGGATCGTCAGGCAAAGCAGCCGCTCGGTCGGGGCGCCGGAATAAAGCGGCCACAGCGCCGCGCC
Organism: uncultured Acetobacteraceae bacterium; assembly: GCA_964236745.1. Classification (GTDB taxonomy): domain Bacteria; phylum Pseudomonadota; class Alphaproteobacteria; order Acetobacterales; family Acetobacteraceae; genus Lichenicola. The sequence continues at coordinate 14,198 of CAXSHC010000006.1, read as the reverse complement.
CAGCAGAAGCGTCAGCGTGGTCAAGGGAAGGGCCAGTCGCATCGCGGCGCCGTTGTCGCGTATCCGGTTCCCGTGGCCATCGTCGCGGACCAGCGACAGGACGTGCGCCGGCGCGTGCACGCACACGAAGTAGATGGCGAACGACGTCAGCGGCGGCAGCACGATGGCCATGGCGGCGAGCAGGGCAGCAGGTAGCAGTTCCGCGCCGGTCCAGATCAGCCGGGCTGCGCGCCAACCGGCGGGAACCAGCCACAACAAGGACGCCGACCAGAGCCAGCCCGGTGGCGCGGTCATGATCGTCCCGGAAACGGTGGCGAAGATGGCGGCCGTCGCGGCAGGATGGGCCAGTACAGCCAACGCGATCGGCGCGCCGCCCGCGGCGATCACCGATACGGGGTCGGTCGATCCGGTTTCCTCGGCGCCGAAGTGCCAGACAGAAGCGGCCAGAAAGGCGGCAAGGATGAGAACCGGAAGGAAATGCCAGGCCAGCAGAACCAGAGCCGACAAGGCCAGGTAGGGCAGGGCGAACACGCCGAACCAAGCTGATCCGAAGCGGGGTCGCAGCGCCACCCGGGCAAGCTCGCCGTCCAGCGCCCCGTGGGGGACGCCAAGAACGATGATCGCGACCAGGGTGACCAGCATGCGCTGGCCTGGCGGCAGCAGGCTGGCTGCCGCCAGGGCCGGTCCTGCAAGCAGGACCGGGTTCAGGTGAACCGGACGAAGCAGGTCCGGGAATGCGATGGAGGATGACACGGCCGGGAACGCTTCCCGGGATCGGGTCAGGCGGCCATGCGCGCGGTGGACGTCGTGCTCCGCGTTTCGGACAGGTCGCGGTCCACCGTCTTGGTGTCGGACAGGGTGGTCATCAGGCCGTAGACGACCTTGGCGACCACATCGAGCACCGCGATGCAGAACACGCTGAAGGCATCACTGAATATCCGCAGGCCATCCGGGGCGAAGAACAGGATGATCGGATAGATGAACCACAGGACGGACAGGATCATCGCGTTGCGGCTGTAGTTGCTGCGCACGTCGTCACGCTCGAGGCGGTTGGCCTCCATCTGCGACTTCCAGATGACGTAGTAGACGCCGAGGAAGGCAACGCAGGAGACGATGAACCAAGTCCACTTGATCCAGGCGATCTCGGACGCGCCGAAGAAGAAGGCAGTGGCGATCATGATCACGTCGGCGAGGATGACGCCGACGATGATGCCTGGGCGCTTGGGGCCGGAATGCATCGCGGTCATCGCCAGCGTCGTCAACAGGAGCGGAGTGGTGAACGACCAGTCGATATAGCGCGCGAAGTAGAAGATGCGCGTGACGCCGTCACCGGCGCCAAGAACCGGTAGGGTGACCTGTCCCTGACCAATCGCCATTGCGAAATAGGAGCAGGCGGCGATGATCGGCACGATGCCGTGCAACGCCGTATGCAGTTCTTCCGACGGCGTGCGTCGCTTGCCGACAGCAAGAATTGTCAAGCCGCCGATCAACATGATGGCTGTCGTCAGCCACAGCCAGAATCTCGAATCCATAACCACCCCGTCCTTTTTGGAACGACGGCAGAAGACCCGGATGTTCCTCCGGTTGCTGCACCTTCACGATTGTGACCGGCGGCAGCAACCGGAGTGATGGCCTCAGTAGCCGTAGGCGCCATAGGTCGGGGCGGCGTATACCGTGCCAGCCGGGTAGCCATAGGCCGGATACGGTGCCACTGGATACGGTGCCACCGGATAACGGTAGGCCGGGTAGGCATACCCATAGGGAGCCGCAACCGCGGCACCGATCGCGGCACCGGCTAGAAGGCCGACACCCAGACCGCCAAACCCGCGATAGCCATAACCGCGATGCCCGTAGCCACCGTGGTAGCCGTAGCCGCCGCGATACCCGTAGCCGCCGTGGTAGCCGTATCCGCCGCGGCCGTAGCCGCCATAGGCCGCTGCCGGCTGTGTGGTCGCCAGGGTCGCTCCGGCCAATCCCAGCGCGGCGGTAGCGATCATGAAGGATCTACGCATCGACAAACTCCCTCGGCTCTTGCCTGTGTGTGGATTAGATGGTCCGGATCGCGACGAAACGAAGGCGTCACGGTGGCGGCGGCATGTCCGCCGGCAATCGTGATCGCTGCCGACACCAGGATGGGTCGATTATCCCGCGTGATCCGTGAAGAAGTGTGTCGCAACGATGCGGCCCGGATCAGCAGCACGGCGTCGTGCCGATTTCGGGCTTCCTGCGCGCCGCGTGTTGTGTCCCGGCCTGCTTGGACAGCATACGTCCGGCGCTGTACGTAGGCGACCACATGGTGTCGGGTGATATCCCCGCAAGGTTCTGGCGGGGCGGCCGTCGTACGGGTCGTTCGGAAGGAAGCCGGTGGCGAGACAAACCAAGGAACGTGCGGAGCAGACGCGCGAGCGCATCGTCGACGCCGCCGAGCAGGTGTTCTACCGGCGCGGCGTCGCCCGCGCCACGCTCGAGGAGATCGCGCGCGAGGCGGGCGTCACGCGCGGCGCGGTGTACTGGCACTTCGCCGACAAGCTGGAGGTGTTCGGTGCCGTCGAGGACCGCGCCAGGCAGCCCTACGAGCAGATGCGGGCGGCGTTGCGCTCAAGCGTGCCCAGCGCCGGCAACGCCCTGGAAGCGATGCAGGCGCTGGAAACCAGCATCGTCGAGTCGTTCGAGCGCATCCAGTCGGATGAGGTGGCGCGGATGCGGCTCACCGTCATGTTTTTGCGCTGCGACTACGTGGACGAGATGGCGCCGGCGCTGGAGCGGCAGGCGCAGGTCACTCGCTCATTCTTCAACGAGCTGCAGCACTATTTCACCGTCGTGATCCCGCCCCCGGCGCCGGGATCCGGCTGGCAGCCGGAGGAAGCGGCCCGGGTGCTGGAGGTGGTGGTGCACGGCTCGTTCATGCGCTGGCTGCGCTCGCCGGAGGAGTTCCCAATCGGCAAGGGCGTGGTCGCCATCAAGGCTTTCATCGCCGCCCTGCGCGAAGCCTGGGTCCCGCCTGCCATAAGGCCCGCCACAAGGATTGGACAAAACGATCCACGCTGACAACCGCATTCATCGATTGACATACGTGCTAGCACGTATGTATGCGGCGGCGGTCAGGCAGGATGTCGCCCTTGAGCACGACGATCGAGCGAACCAGAGCGGCTGCGCCTTCCCGGCCGAAGGATGACCGGTTCGAGCCTCGTGCCGAACAGGATGCTCCCGGGCGGGACAAGGCCGGGTCCTCCTCCTCCGGCGGCGGAGACGAGGCGGATGCGGATGCGGACGAGACAGGCGGGGACGGGAAGCAGGACCGGAAGGACAAGCCGCGGAGCCGCTGGCCGCTGGTGATGCTCGGGATCGTGGTGCTGCTCACGATCATCGGCGGCGCGATCTACTGGTTCCTGACGCGCAACTTGGTCGGCACCGACGACGCCTACACCAACGGGCGCTCGATCTCGGTGGCGGCCAAGGTGGCCGGCTACGTGACGGTGCTCAACGTGGACGACAACACGGTGGTCCATGCCGGCGACCTGCTGCTCAGGATCGACCCGCGCGACTACCTCACCGCTCGCGATCAGGCGCGCGCCAACCTGGCCTTGGCGCAGGCACAGCTGGCGAGCGCCAGGGTCGCGCTGGAGGAAGCCAACATCCGGGCGCCGGCGACACTGCTGCAGGCGCAGGCGCAGCTCAAGCAGGCCGAGATCAACCAGAAGAACGCCAAGCTGAACTTCGACCGGCAGCGGAGCGTCGATCCGCGCGCCACCACCAAGACCAACGTCGACCAGTCCACCGCCCAGTTCCGCGGCAACGTGGCGCTGGTGGATTCCGCCAGGGCGCAGGTGCAGATCGCGGCCCTGGTCAACCAGACGATCCAGACCGCGGTGGAAACCGTGCACCAGCGCGAAGCGCAAGTGGACCAGACCCGGGCGGCCTTGGCGCAGGCGGAGGTCAACCTGTCCTATACCGAGATACGCGCGGCGCAGGGCGGCAAGATCACCATGCGCAACGTGGAGCGCGGCACCTACGCCCAGGTCGGCCAGCAGCTGTTCTACATCGTGACGCCGTACACCTGGGTGGTGGCGAACTACAAGGAGAACCAGCTGGCGCGCATGCATGTCGGCCAGCCGGTATCGATGACGGTGGACGCGTATCCGGGGCTCAAGCTGAGTGGCCACGTCGACAGCATCCAGCAGGGCAGCGGCGCGCAGTTCTCAGCCTTCCCGGCCGAGAACGCGACCGGCAACTTCGTCAAGATCGTCCGCCGCGTCCCGGTCAAGGTGATCGTCGACCACGGCCTGGACCAGGCGCGCGGGCTGCCGCTCGGCATCTCGGTGGACACCACGGTGGACGTGCATTGAGCGACGACCCGCGCGGCTGGACGCCGCGCGCCAACCCGTGGCTGGTGGCAGTGGTGGTGACCCTGGGCGCGTTCATGGAGGTGCTCGACACCACCATCGTCAACGTGGCGCTGCCGCACATCGCCGGCAGCCTGTCGGTGAGCAACGACGACGCCACCTGGTCGCTTACCACCTACCTGGTGGCCAACGGCATCGTGCTCACCATCTCCGGCGCGCTCAGCCGTCGGTTCGGGCGCAAGCGCTACTTCCTGATCTCCATCGGCGGCTTCACCGCCATGTCTCTGGCCTGCGGGCTGTCGAGCAACTTCGGCGAGCTGCTGCTGTTCCGCGCCGCCCAGGGCTTCTTCGGCGGCGGGCTGCAGCCGACGCAGCAGGCGCTGCTGCTGGACTACTTCCCGCCCGCCAAGCGGCAGCAGGCGTTCTCCATCGCCGCGATCGCCATCATCGTCGCCCCCGCGGTCGGACCGGTGCTGGGCGGCTACCTGACCGACACCTACTCGTGGCACTGGATCTTCCTGATCAACGTGCCGCTCGGCGTGATCACGCTGTTCGCGGTGGTGGCCCTGGTCGAGGACTCGCCCATGGCGATAAAGGACAAGGCGAACGCGCCGGCGATCGACTATGTCGGCATCGGCTTCATTGTCATCGCACTTGGTTGCCTGGAAGTGGCGTTCGACCGCGCCGAGAACTATGACTGGCTCGACTCCACCTTTATCCGCGTCATGATGGGGCTGGCCTCGGTCGCCTTCACCTTCGGGATCCCCTACCTGCTGATCGTCCGCCACCCGATCGTGAACCTTCGCGCGTTCAAGGACCGCAACTTCGCCATCGCCTGGTTCCAGATCGCCCTGATGGGCTTCGTGCTCTACGCGTCCGCGGTGCTGATGCCGCAATACGCGCAGCAGCAGGTCGGCTACAACGCCACCCTGGCCGGGCTGATCCTGGCGCCCGGCGCCCTCTTGCTGATCGTGCTGATTCCCATCATCAGCAAGGCGATGAACGTCGTCCCGGTGAAGTACGTGATCGCCTTCGGCGGCCTGGCCCTCGGCTCGGCGCTGTTCTTCTCCATGAACCTGGTGCCCGGCCTGGATTTCTTCCACCTGGCCCTTTACCGCGCCGGGCAGAGCGGGGCGCTCGCGTTCCTGTTCGTTCCGATCAGCACCATCGCCTATGCCACGGTGCCACGGGCGCTGAACAACGACGCCACCGCCCTGTTCAGCATGGCGCGCAACGTGGTCGGCGGCTTCGGTATCTCGATCTCCACCTCCTGGATCATCGACCACGAGCAGATCCGGCAGGCGCATCTGGTCGACCACCTGTCTCCCAGCAGCCAGCCTTACCAGGTACTTCTGCAACAGGTGCAGCAGGGCCTGATCAACCTGGGGGATTCGGCGCAGCAGGCGATGCGGGACGCGCCGGGACAGGTCTTCCAGATGCTGCGAACCCAGTCGGCGGTGCTGGCCTACACGGACGTATTCCTGCTGACCGGGTGCGCCGCTTTCCTGTTCATCCCGACGGCCCTCATGCTGTCCGACGCCAGGCCCAAGCCGGGCGCCGGGGGACACTGAGCGATGCGTTCCACGACAAGGACAATGGCCGGCGCCAGCCTGCTGGTCCTGGCCGGCTGCACGGTCGGGCCGAACTTCAAGCCGTACCACGCGCCGGTGGGCGCCAACTGGAACGATCCGTCCGCCCGGAAGATCAGCTTCAACCCGGTTACCGAGGCCAGCAACCCAGACCCCGCCTGGTGGAACAGCTTCAACGACCCGGTGCTGACGGAGCTGATCCACCAGGCGATCGCCGGCAACCTGGACCTGCAGCAGGCGCTGCTGCGCGTGGTCGAGGCGCGCGAGAACGTGGTCAGCGCGCGCGCCGCTGGCCTGCCCACGCTGAGCGGCACTGCCAGCTACAACCGCGAACAGCTCGGTCTGCGCGGTATCCTGGAGTCGCGGGGGCTCGGTAACCCGTCGAGCCTGCTGGCCGGCCAGTCCGGCCTGCTCGGCGGCCAGTCCGCCGCCACAGGGCAAGGCCTCGATTCCGCCATCAACTCGGCTGAGCAGCCGATCGACCTGTTCCAGTACGGGCTGAACGCGTCCTGGGAGCTCGACCTGTTCGGCCGGGTGCGCCGCTCGGTGGAGCAGGCCCGCGCCAATACCGAGGCGCAGGCCGAGGCCGCCAACGACTCCCTGGTGATGCTGGAAAGCCAGGTCGGCCAGGCCTACGTGCAGCTGCGCGGCGCCCAGGCGCTGTATGCGACGCAGGGCGAGAACATACGCGCCGCCACCTCCTCGTTCACCCTGACGCGTCAGCGCCAGGTCGGCGGGCTCGCCACCGAACTCGACGTCGACCAGGCGCAGACGCAGCTCTACAACTACCAGCGCCAGCTTCCCGCCTACGCGACGCAGATCCAGCAGGCGGAGAACCAGCTCAGCGTGCTGACCGGCCAGGCGCCCGGCGCGCTGGACGCCCTGCTGTCGCCGCCCGCGCCCCTGCCGCGCACCCCCGATGTGGTCGGCATCGGCATCCCGTCCACCCTGGCGCGGCGGCGCCCCGACATACGCGAGGCGGAAGCCAACCTGCACGCCGCGACCGCCAACATCGGCATCGCCGTCGCCAGCTTCTATCCGGACATTTCCCTGACCGGCAGCCTCGGCATCCGGGCGGTCGACGCCAGCTACCTGACCAGCTGGGCCAGCCGCTTCTATTCGGTGGGCCCGAGCGCGTCCCTGCCCATCTTCCAGGGTGGCCGGCTGACCTCAAGCCTGCGTCTCGCGCGCGCGCAGCAGAAGGCGGCGGTGCTCAGCTACCGCAGCACGGTGCTGAACGGGTTGCGCGAGGTGGAGAACGCGCTCGCGTCTTACCGCAACGACCGCGAAGCGCGCGACAGGCTGATCCAGACCGTGAAGTCGGGCGAGCTGTCGTTCACCTTGTCGCAGAACAGCTACCAGCACGGGCTGTCGGACTTCCTCACCGTGCTCAACGCCGAGCAGACCCTGACCAGCGCCAGGCAAAGCCTGGACCAGACGGAGATGTCGCTGGCGGAGGATGTCGTCACCCTCTACACGGCGCTCGGCGGCGGGTGGCAGCAATCCGTCACGCCCGTGATCACGCCCCCGATCGACAAGGCGCCCCCGTTTGTCCCAGCCGCCCTCGACAGCGTCGCGGCGGGAACCGCGCACACGAAGGCGGACTCGCAGTAGCGGCCTCACGTCAGCGCGACGTCGGCTGGTGCTGCCGTGCCATCCGCCCGATCGCCAGCCCTTGCACGATAATGGTGGACACCACCACGCCGTGGCGAACCGCGGGAAGTGTCCCGACCCCGGGCCAAGCCGTCCGGCTTGAACGCCTTGCCGTGCCTGCTGGTCGACGCGTTTGTAGGACCAGGCCGATGTCCCGGCAGGCCGATGCGATCGGGCCCGGGGCCTCGATCGGCGAAAGATGCCCCGCCTTCGGGATCATCTCCACGGTCGCCTGCGGAAGAACCGTCGCGAAGACCGCGCGCAACGCGTCCGGCTGGTGTAGTCGCGCAGGCGTGGGGTGACAGGCGGCGATCACGTCGCGTTCGGTCGTTACGGGTTGTCGCAGGAATCGACCCGGAACTGATCTACGTCGCCAGATTTGCCTCGCCGGCAGAGCGGTTGCTGACGCCGGCCAAAACAAAGGGAGATGGCTGAGGCTGACCAGCGGGGCGATACCGCGCGGATGGTCGAGATCATAAACAGCCTGACGCCGTCGGGGGTTGACCTGACTATCGAAGGCCTAGCGTTTTTTCGTGATGCATCCGGATGAACAAAGATTGTCCGGCCCAACCGTCACGGCCTTCTTGTCGAAAGCCAGGACAAGGTATGGATCGCCGGCTTCACCGGGACCATCCTGCATGCGAACGCGTCCGCGGGCTTTCAGGAAGTCGGTTTCCATGGCGACATGGAACGCATCCTGTGCTTCAGGCGCTTCGGCGATCGTTACGACTGTATTGCCGATCGTTTGTTGCACTGCTTCAACAACTACAACCTTTCGCCATTGCGTCCGATCAGCACCGTCGGCGTGTTGTCTCCGCTCAAAATAACAGCGGCAGACGATGTCCTGTTCTTTTTCGACTACCGGCAGGGAGTTCACCGGTCGACGGGAAAGGCTGGGCCGGGATCGCGATACCGCCAGCCCTGCTGAGCTGAGCCACCCGGAAGGTAATGCCACCGCAAACCGCATCGACACGTTGATCAGGTTGTCAGCCTAGCGGCCCGCACTGCTTCCCATGAATGCCGCGATGTGCCGGTTCAGGAACGCGGCGTCCGCAGGGCTCGCCCCGGCGCCGGCCGGATGGCCCCACAGCGAGGGGATCGGCATCAGAATGCAGTGCGGGATGAACTGCGCCTCGTAGCGCGCATCCTCCACCGGAAAGTACAGGTCGGTCGCGGACGGCATGTAGAGCACCGGCACCTTTATCGACCGCAACGCCGCCTCGGTGTCGCCCTTGAACGGCGGGGTGTTGCCGACGTCGTTCGACTCCCAAGTCCGCATCTGCAGGACAAGGTTGTTGGCGTCGGCACCAGCGAAGAACTCGGTCTTGTAGTGCTCGACCGCCTGCCTGAACGTGGTGCCGGGCGGGTTGTCACCGCGCCACAGCTCGCGCCGCCACCATTCCTGCCCGTACAGCCAGCCGAGCCATACCAGCGACGTGGCCTCGATCCCCTTCACCGGCTCGGTCGTATAGCGCCCGCCCTGGAACGCCGGATCCTCGGTCAGCGCCGCGATCTGTCCTTCCAGACGGACGATGCCGTGCCCGTAAGTCTTGGCGGTGCCCGAGGTGGCGACGATCCGGTCCATGAACGCGGGATAGCTCACCGCCCATTGCAGCGCCTGTTGCGCGCCCATGGAAAAGCCGATCACCGCGCGCAGGTGGTGCACATGCAGCTGCTCCACCAGCAGCCGGTGCACCGCCTCCACGTTGTCGCGTATGGTCATCGCCGGGAAGTCAGGACCGTGCAGCGGCGCCGAAGTGTTGCTGGGCGAGGAGGAGCGGCCGTTGCCGAACAGCTCGCTCGCCACCAGGAACAGCCTGGCGGGATCCAGCGCCTTGCCGGGGCCGACCAGCCACTCGTAGCCGTGCATGTCCGCCATGTAGTGCGACGGCAGCAGCACCGCGTTGTCGCCGGCGGCATCGAGGACGCCATAGGTGCCGTAAACGATGTGCGCGTCCGGCAGCACCGCGCCGCCCTCGGTGTGGAAGTCGTGGATGACAAACTCGTGCTGCACCGGACCGGCGGGCTGGGCCGCGTGCGCTCCGGCCCAGGCCAGGCTCGACATCGCGATCCAGGCTATGATCGCGGCGGCCGCCTTGTTCATCATGCCGGATCGGCCTCGCATGTCTGGATGGTGTGCCGGCATCCTGCCGGCAGTGGCACGACGCGATCGATGGAGCTATAGGCGGGACCATGTGGAAAGGCGATCCCGAGCCGGCGCTCCTGTCCCGTCGGTGCCGTGCCGGCTAGCGCGATGCGCCGGATCGCCACCGGCCTCGCCGGCGCCGGCGCGCTTGTCCTGGCCGCCGCCGCGATCGCCTGGCGGCCCGCGCTGCCGGTTGTTTCGCCTCGGCCCGCGTCCAGCTTCGATCCCGCCAGCGTCGAACGCGGCGCGGTGCTGGCGCGGCTCGGCGACTGCGCGGTCTGCCACACCGCGAGCGGTGGCCGTTTCTATGCCGGCGGCCGCCCGATCCACACCCCGTTCGGCACGGTGTATGCGAGCAACATCACGCCCGATCCCGGGAGCGGCATAGGGCGCTGGTCGCAGCCGGCGTTCGACCGGTCGATGCGCCGCGGCGTGGCCCGCAACGGAAGCCTGCTCTACCCGGCCTTTCCCTACACCCACTACACTGGGCTCGCCGACGGCGACCTCCGCGACCTGTACGCGTTCCTGATGACGCGGACCCCGGTGGTGGCGGCCAAGCCCGACAACCGGCTGGTGTTTCCGCTCGGCTTCCGGCCGCTGATGGCCGGGTGGGACCTGCTGTTCTTCCGCCCGGGACGGACAACGGCCGACCCGGCGCACGCGCCAAACTGGAACCGCGGCCGCTACCTGGTCGAAAGCCTGTCGCATTGCGGCGCCTGCCACACCCCGCGCAACCTGCTCGGCGCCGAGGAGCGCGGCCGTGCCTATGCCGGCGGCTGGTCCGACGGCTGGTACGCGCCGCCGCTGAACACGGCGTCCCCGGCACGGCGCGCCTGGACCGCGGAGCGGCTGTCCGCCTACCTGCGCACCGGGCTCGACCGCAACCACGCTGCCGCCGCCGGCCCGATGGGCCCGGTCACCTACCAGCTGGCCCGCGTGCCAGACGCCGACGTGCGGGCGATCGCGGTGTATGTCGCTTCCCTGATGGCGCGTCCCGGCGGCGACCCGGCGCAGGAGCCGGACCATCAGGCAGAAGCCGGCGCCTCCGAGCCGCAGGGAGCGGCCTTGTTCGCCGGTGCCTGCGCGTCCTGCCACGGCAACGGCGCGCCGATGATGCTGGCCGGCCGGCCGGCCTTGTCGCTCGGCACGCCGCTGCACGAGCGCGATCCGCGCGACGTGATCCAGATCGTCCTGCAGGGGCTGAACCCGCCGACCGGCCCGGCCGGACCCTACATGCCGGCCTTTGGCGACAGCCTGACCGATGGGGAGGTCGCCGCGGTCGCCGCCTACCTGCGTGCCCGCTACGGCGACGAGCCCCCCTGGCGAAACCTCCTGCACGCGGTGCAAAGCGCCCGCAGGCAGGGCAGCGCCACATGACGGTCCTGATCGTCAACGGCACGCCGCGCGCGGTGTCCGCCGACCCGTCGACGCCGCTGCTCTACGTGCTGCGCGACGAGCTGGCGCTGAACGGGGCCAAGTTCGGCTGCGGCCTCGGCCAGTGCGGCGCCTGCACCGTGCTGCTCGACGGCGCGCCGGTGTTTTCCTGCCTGCTGCCGCTGGCGGCGGTCGGCAGCCGGCGCGTGCGCACGGTGGAAGGGCTCGGCACCGCCGCCGCCCCCGGGCCGGTCCAGGCCGCGTTCGAGGCCGAGCAGGCCGCGCAGTGCGGCTACTGCATCCCGGGCATGATGATGCGCGCGCAAGGACTGCTGGAGCGCAACAACCGCCCGACCGAGGCCGAGCTGCGCGCGCACATGGCCCCGTCGCTGTGCCGCTGCGGCACGCACATGCGCATCCTGCGCGCGATCCGCCGTGCCGCCGTGCTGATGGGCGGCGGGGTACGCGACCCGGCCGAGCCGGTGCGGCCGCTGCCGTCGGCCGCCCGATGACTGTGCCCGTGCCCGTGCCCGTGCCCGTGCCCGTGCCCGCCGGCGTGCTGCTGGTCGCGTTCTCCTCGCGCGGCTTCGGGCAGGAAGGCAGCGGCGGCCCGAAGCCGGTGGCACCCGGCCTGCCGGGCGACCTGGCGAAGTTCCCGCTGCTGGACAGCTGGATCCGGATCGACGCGCAGGGCCGGGTCACCGTGTTCACCGGCAAGGCCGAGCTCGGCCAGGGTATCGGCACCGCGCTGCTGCAGCTCGCGGCCGACGAGCTGGGCGTGTTGTTCGCCACCATCGCCCTGGTCACCGCCGACACCGCCCGCACCCCGGACGAGGGCGTCACCGCGGGCAGCCATTCGATGCAGCAAAGCGGCACCGCGATCCTCAACGCGGCCGCCAACGTCCGCCTGCTGCTGGCCGGCGAGGCGGCGCGACGCTGGGCGGTTCCGGCGTCGCAGGTGGCGATGCAGGACGGTGCTGCACACGCTCCGGACGGTCGCAGCCTGCCCTACGGCGTTCTCGCCGCCGCCTTGTCGCTGCACGTTCCCGCGGTGCCGGACGCGCCGCGCCGCGCCGCACCCGGGCTGGTCGGCCGCAACGTGCCGCGCATCGACATCCCGGCCAAGCTGACCGGCGGACCGTCCTACGTCCAGGACCTGCGCCTGCCGGGCATGCTGCATGCCCGGGTGCTGCGCGGCCCCCACGACGGCATCGCCGTCAAGCCTGCCGACCTCGACGCGGCGGCGCGCCAGCCGGGCGTCGTGCGGGTGGTGCGGGAGGGCCGCTTCGTCGCCGTGCTGGCGGAACGGGAATGGGACGCCGTGTCCGCCTTGCGCCTGCTGCAGCGGGCCGGCTGGACCCGGATCGCGCCGCCGCTCGACCCCGGCGACCCGAACGCGATGCTCCGCCGCCTGCCGGCGCAGGACATCCCGATCTTCGACACCCCGGGTCCTCCCGCCGAGGCCGCGCATGCGCTGTCGGCCCGCTATACCCGGCCCTACCTGATGCACGGCGCGATCGGCCCGTCCTGCGCGGTGGCGTTGTGGCAGGAGGGCGGGCTCACGGTGTGGACCCACAGCCAGGGCGTGTCGCCGCTGCGCAAGGCGCTGGCCGAGCTGCTCGGCGTGCCGGCCGACCGGGTGCGCTGCATCCACACCCAAGGCTCCGGCTGCTACGGCCACAACGGCGCCGACGACGTGGCCGCCGACGCCGCGGTCGCGGCGCGCGCAATGCCGGGCCGGCCGGTGCGGGTGCAGTGGAGCCGCGAGCAGGAGCACGGCTGGGAGCCGCTCGGCCCGGCGATGACGGTGGATCTCGAGGCGTCGCTGGACGCGTCCGGCCGCATCGTGCGCTGGCGTCACGCGGTGTGGAGCAACGGCCATGACGGGCGGCCGACGAGCGCCGGCGGCCTGCTGGCCGGGGCCGAACTCGACCCGCCGTTCCCGCCGCAGGTTCCGAGGCCGATCCCGATGCCCGAAGGCGGCGGCGACCGCAACGCCAACCCGCTCTACGACCTGCCGAACGCGTCCGGCGTGTACCACTTCATTCCCGACGCACCGCTGCGGGTGTCGGCGTTGCGCTCGCTCGGCGCGCACATGAACGTTTTCGCCATCGAAAGCATGATGGACGAACTGGCCCGCGCCGCGGCGGCCGATCCGGTCGCCTTCCGGCTCGCGCACATGACCGATCCCCGGGCGCGTGCGGTGATGCAGCACGCCGCCGACCGGTTCGGCTGGCAGCGGCGCATCCCGGGTGGCGGCGGGCGGGGCAGCGGCTTCGCCTTCGCCCGCTACAAGAACCTCGGCGCATACTGCGCCCTTGCCCTGGAGCTGACGGTCGACCCCGACACCGGGCAGCCGCATGTCGTCCGCGTCGTCGCCGCGGTGGACAGCGGCGAGGCGGTGAACCCGAACGGCATCGCCAACCAGATCGAGGGCGCGATCGTGCAGTCGCTGAGCTGGACCCTGCAGGAAGCGGTGCGCCTCGATGCCGACGGCCGCACGAGCTTCGACTGGAGCACCTACCCAATCCTGCGCTTCGCCGACGTGCCGGACCGGATCGAGGTGCACGTGCTGGGCCAGGCGGGCCAGCCCTTCCTGGGCACCGGCGAGGCGGGGCAGGCCCCGACGGCGGCGGCGGTGGCGAACGCGCTTGCCGACGCGGTCGGCGCCCGGTGTCGCGCCATGCCGATCACGCCGGAGCAGATCGGCGCGGCGCTGCCCCTGCGGTCATAGATGCTGACTGGGACCTGAGCTGAGGTTGCAGCCCTTCTGTGGGCCGAGTGACGGATGAAAAGCCGGCAGAAGCCAGCGTTGGTCTCGTTAGCTTTGCGCCCATCTCGAACATTTCGGTGCTTTGGACGACTTCCTGGAAGCGGACACAGCCGAAACGGGGCGGCGGCCAACCTATTGGGTAGCTCTACCCTAGAGGCGACCTATGAGGCGTTGCGACGTGATGCTTGAAAACGACTCCCGTGACGTCCACACTCTCAGCATGGTCGCGGGGCAGCCCGGAAAGACTAACCCCCTCCCATAGCGACCTACAGGTTCGGCAGGTACTTCAGGACGGTGGCAACCGCCTGGAGTACCCCGGC